>JAGYNM010000030.1 GCA_018399335.1 Bacteroidales bacterium
TCTGTTAGGTCGTTAAGATTAGCCCAAACCCCAATTAATTTTTCGTTAACAATCACCGGCACAAGAAAATATTGAATAAATACAGTTTTGTTAAACACTGAAGTGAAATGAACGGAATCAGTAACAACAATCTTATCCGTTAAACATTTTTGAAAATTCTGGCTAAATCCTGCCTCAATCAAATGATTAAATGTCAATACGTTAATCTGTAAAGAGCTTTCCTGCGAAGGCGATCCCAGCATCTGGAGTCCGGCTTGATTAATCTCCTGAATCTGCCCATTTGTATCACAAAATATTATTCCGGCTTTAGTGTTTTCGATCATGCTGCGCATCTTGCGATCCGATTCCTCAGCCTGTTGCTTCGCAATTCTGAGCTGTTGTTCAGTTCGCTTTTGGGCGCTGATATCTATTGCGGTAGTAAAGTTATATTGTTTGTCATACAAGGTGATAATCTCGGCAGAAATCAAAACATGAACAGCTTTGTTGTCTTTTCCGTAAAGAATTGTTTCTTCGTTTCGAAGGCGTCCTGTTGTTCGAAGGATTTCCAAAGCATTATTTCTGAAATTTTCATCCATTTTCAGCAAGTCCTCTGCGCGCTTTCCGATCACTTCCTCTTTGCTAAATCCAAGTATATCACAAAATGCCTGATTTACTTCAATATAATTTCCGTCTTCCATATCGGTGAGGCCTGTTATTGCAGGGCTCGTTTTGAATAGTGTAGCAAATTTATCTTCTGAGCGTTTTAACGCGCTAACATCTTTGCACACGATAAAATAAGCTGGTTGCTGATTCCAGTTTCCTTTATTTACTGAGGTTTCAACAAAAATCGTATTTCCATTTGCCGAAAGCAAAGTCATGGAAAGGAGCGACTCTGATTCTTGGACCAAAAGATTTAATTCTGAAAGAAAATCCTGATGCGTTTGTTTGTCAAAAACCAAAGCAATTGATTGCTGATTAAGCTTTTCGAAAGGATAAGCCAATCGGTCAGTTACGGTTCTGTTAGCTGCCAGGATGTTCTTGTCTTCGTCGAGAATAAAAAGAAAATCATCAATAGAATCGAAAAGTGTGAGGAAATTGGTGTTGCTTTGCTTTAAAGCTTGCTCTGCTGATTTGATTTTTGAGATATCAAATAAAGCCCCCAGAACTTGTTTTGGATTGCCGTTTTCGTCTTTATTAAAAACTGTTACCACGGCATTCATCCATGTCCAGCCTGTTTTGGATTTTAATCTGATTTCGACCTGAATAGAGTTGCTGCGATTCGTTAGTAGAAGCTCCATCTTTTTGAGCAGCAAATCAAAATCCTCCGGATGTGTCAGGCGCGATACGTCATTGATATCCAGAGATGCGGAGGCTTCCTTGAGCTGCGAAAAATATTCTTTATGAGCTATATTTGTCCATATATTTTGTTGACTATCAAGGTCGTAAAGATAAATAAGTGCGGGAGTGTTGTTAGCAATGGCCTGCGCAAAGCGTTCGCTCTCGCTAAGTTTTTCTTCGGCCAGTTTGGTGTTGGTGATATCCGATGCAATAACCGAGATGCCTGTAATTTTATTGTCGTTCCAAATGGGATGAATGCGGTTTTCCAAAAAGTGTTTTTTGGTCTCCAGGTCGTAAGTATCAATTTCGATTATTGATTCGCCCTTTAGTGCTTTTTTATAGCGTTTAATCCATTTCTCGCGTTCTTTGTCCTGCACCCAATCGGTAATTTTATCTCCCTTTTCCAGTTTTTTGCCATAATATTTCTCAAAATCATTCCTGAAGATGTTATTAATGGTCAGGATGTTAAAGTTTTTATCTACTGACCAAACTGCGCTATCGGTGCTTTCGAGTACCGACAATAATTGTGCTTCACTTTCTCGCAAAGCCAATTCATTGTTTTTGAGTGCACTAATATCCTGAACCATGGAAAATGCTCCGGTGAGATTTCCCT
This sequence comes from Bacteroidales bacterium, assembly GCA_018399335.1. Taxonomy (GTDB): domain Bacteria; phylum Bacteroidota; class Bacteroidia; order Bacteroidales; family F082; genus UBA5536. The sequence goes on from JAGYNM010000030.1 coordinate 1,931, forward strand.
GCTCATCTCTGATTGTTGTTGCATTGCTAAGAACTGGTCTTTGGGTTCCATCTTTGCAAGTGATTGAAATCTCGTAAATTCTGTGTTCGCTCGAGCTAATATTGGCTAATTCATGTATCAGGATTTTTTGATTTTCTTCATTGAAAAATTTCAGCGGTGAAGAGCCAATAAAATCTTCTTTTTCAAAACCTGTCATCCGGCACAATGCTTCATTCACTTCCCGGGTGATTTTGTCGGGGCCTATTAGCCAAAACCCTTCCGATGTGCTTTCAATAAGTTGTTTGTACCTTTTTTCGCTCGCAATTACAGCTTTTTCGTTTTCTTTTCGCTCTGTAATATCAACAGAGAAAGAAAGCACAGCCTTTTGCTGATTGAATATGATGGGCTGCATGCTGTTTTGAAAATATCGTTTTCCTTGTTTTAATTCTATTGCTATTTCTTGATTAACAGGAATTTGGCTATCGATTACTTTTTGATAAATGGAGATTAAGTGTTTGTAAGTGGCTGGTTTTAAATAGTCCTTAAGGTTGCTTCCTTTTAAGGCTGGCGGATTTTCCATGCCAGTGATTGTTGCTGCAGATTGCTTGTTATAAAACAGCAAAGTGCCATCGGCAGTAACGACCGTAATGCTTTCAAATAAATTATCTAAAACAGCGGTATAGTTTAACTGATTTTGTATTAATTCCTGTTCTGCTTCTTTTTCTACTGTAATATCTGTTGCAACGCCTTGAATTGCAATAACTTTCTTTGATTTTGCATCTTTAACAAAATGAAGCCTGAGTTTTGTCCAGATCGTAGTTTGGTCTTTTTTGATCCAACGTAGTGTTAATTCGGTTTTGGTTTCATTTTCAAATACTTCAAGTAAACTGGCTCTGTCATCTGGATGAACTATTTTAAATCCTAAATCTGGATCAGCATAATGATCTTCAGGTGTATATCCGGTAATGAATGTTGCTGCCTCAGAAACAAATTTGAATTTTCGTTCCGGAATGATGGTGTAGTAAAAGTGTAGATCTTTTGAGTTTTCGAGTATTGATTTGTAAAATGAAGTCTCTTCCCTAACCGTATTTAATTGGTTGAGCAAGAGACTGTTTTCGTCAAGCAATTGCTTTGCCTTCCGAAGTAAGTCGTTAGTTTCCATGCAATCATTAGTTTTGGTTGAACTTAGTAAAGGTAATCAGCCAGGGAAGACATCATAAAACAATTATTTCTGGTATGATTTTGTGTGTAAAGTTAAGCATTAGATTACAGATTTGATTCACTGATGTGCAGCTTTTTATCTAAAAAATGCGCAATATCAACGAATTGCCAGTTTTTATTCTCTTGCTGAGTTTGAATTTTCAGGCTTTTCTCAATTTTGCAGCAGGCCAGAAGATTTGCTTAATTTCGCGGACTTAAAAGCTATTGCTAATGTCAAATTTTCTTTCTGTTGAAAACCTTTCGAAATCTTATGGTGATGAGCCACTTTTCAAAAACCTGACTTTTGGTTTGCAGAAAGGGGATAAATCTGCACTGGTAGCAGCCAACGGAACAGGCAAAACAACCCTTATGCGTTTACTCACAGGCAAGGAAGAGCCTGATACTGGTACTGTTACTTTTACTGAAGGCATTCGGGTAGGTTATCTGGAGCAACAACCGGATTTTGATCCTGCATTAACCATAGAAGCTTTGATAAACAGTGGTCATACAGAGGTGCTTCAGGCTATTCGCAATTATGAAAATGCAATGGAATTGCAAAATAATTCCAGTCAGGAAAACCTTGATATTTTAGAGCATGCTTCAGCTGAAATGGATCGGCTCAATGCCTGGACATACGAACAACGGCTGAAGCAACTGCTGGATCGTTTTGGGATTTTTCACTTGAAGCAGTCGATAGGGCAACTATCTGGCGGACAACGTAAAAGGCTTGCTCTGGCACTTGTGCTTTTGGACGATCCTGATTTATTGCTGCTCGATGAGCCAACCAACCATTTGGATATCGCCTTGATCGAATGGCTAGAGGCATATTTGAGTCAATCAAATATCACCTTATTAATGGTGACGCACGACCGGTATTTTTTGGACCGAATTTGCACGAAAATAATAGAATTATACGAAGGTGAGCTGTATATACATCAGGGAAATTACAGCTATTATCTCCGCAAAAGTGCTGAAAGGGAGGAGGCGTTAAAAGTTGCCACAGCCAAAGCCGGTCAGCTGCTCAAGCAAGAACAGGAGTGGATGAGGAGAATGCCGCAGGCCCGCACAACAAAATCAAAAAGCCGCATTGATGCCTTTTATGAGTTGAAGGAAAAAGCCGGACAAAAACGTGGTCAGGAGCAACTTCAAATCGGAGTTCAAATGCAACGTATGGGCGGTAAGGTGTTGGAAATGAAAGATGTTTCAAAATCTTATGGGGAGAATGTCTTAATTAAAGATTTTGAGTACTTATTCACAAAAGGCGAACGCATTGGTGTAATCGGCGATAATGGCGTTGGCAAATCAACATTTTTAAATCTTATTGCAGGAAAGATACAACCTGACAGCGGTGAAATCATCAGTGGTGATACGATTGTTTTTGGGTATTATACCCAGGAAGGATTCAGATTTGGAGCAGATAAAAAAATTATTGAACTGATTAAAGAAATTGCTGAAATCGTACCGGCTTCAGATGGCAGGCAAGTTACTGCTTCACAGTTGCTTACCTGGTTTCGGTTTCCTCCCAAAATGCAGCAACAGTTAATTTCCTCCTTAAGTGGAGGAGAACAACGACGCCTTTATTTGCTAACTATTTTACTCCGAAACCCAAATTTTCTTATTCTCGATGAGCCGACAAACGATCTGGATTTGATGACTTTACAGGCGCTTGAGCTCTTTCTTGATCAATACAAAGGCTGTTTGATTGTGGTATCGCACGATAGGTATTTTATGGATCAAGTGATTGATCAGCTTTTTGTTTTTGAAGGAAATGGCAATGTAAAAGGTTTTGTAGGTACTTATAGTGAATACAAAGTTCTTGCGGGCTTGCGTGAAAAGGAGGAACGCGCCGAAATGCAAACCCGTAAGCAAGCGCAAAAGGAGATAGAAAAGCCGGTCGCAAAGCCAAAAACCAAACGTAGCTATAAAGAGCAAAAGGAATACGAAGCGCTTGCTGAAGAGATTCAAAAACTGGAGAAACAAAAGCAGGATTTGGAGCTGAGCTTGCAGCATCTTACTGATTATGATCAAATCAGGGAGGTAAGTGAGCAACTCGAAAAAACTAATAATTTACTCGACGAGAAAGAAATGCGCTGGCTCGAACTGGATGAAATTGGAGATTAATACCGATAAAGAAAAGTTAATCAAAACAATAGTTTTACCTTTACCTAAAATTGAAAATCATGACCGACGAACAACGATTTAACGACTTCATTCTCGCTACCAAAGAAGCACATAAGGTATGGCTATTACAGGCAAGCGACGGACTTTTTGCTATGCTTGAAGATGAACAGGGAAAAACATTTCTGCCAGTGTGGTCAAGTGAAAAAGCCTGTCAGGAAGCAGCCATAGATGATTGGTCGGGATATGATGCTGCCGCTATGTCGCTGACCGAAATTCTTGTTTGGTGCGATGAATTGCAGACTGATGAAATTCTTTTGGGAGTAGAACCCCTGCCAGATGGAAATATTCTTCCACTTACACCTGAGGTGTTTAAGAATATTTTTGCACGGGTTTAGTAATGACGTTTTGAAATTAACCGATATTACGAAGATTAATTTAATAGTTGAAATCAGGATAAATGAGATACTTTGACCTTATTTTCCTGAACTGCTCCAGTTCGGATTCCCAGCTTGCTCTGATATTTTCTTCGGATTCCCCTTTTATAATTTGCTGACGTAAGGTGCTGCTGCCTGCAAGCTTTTCAAAATAGGCATTAAAGAAATCAGACTCTTCTATATTTTGATAAGCTTCAAGAATCCAGCTCAGATTCAGCTTTGCCAATTTTTTATCAGGTTTGTTTGCCAGAATTCTCAGGTCGAAACCATTACAGCTTTTACCGAGATGCTTTGGATTAGTAGCACCAGGCCGGCTTTCAGGAACAAAACTGAAATTGCTTTCCGGAAAATCCGGATGGCCGTAAACCTGAAAAGGAAAATCAGTTCCTCTTCCAATGCTCACAGCTGTTCCTTCGAACAGGCAAAGTGAAGGATACAAAAAAATGGATTGATAATTTGGAAGGTTAGGGGAGGGCTTAATGGCCAATTCGTCAATTGCATTCCTATCGTAATTTCTTAATGGAATGACTGTTAAATCGCATTTCAGCTGATTTTGCATCCATTTCTCGCCATTTACCATCAACGCATATTCGCCAATCGTCATGCCGTAAACAATCGGAACGGGATGCAAACCAACAAAGGAGCTGTGCTGTTTGTCAAGAATCGGTCCGTCAATATAAAAGCCATTGGGATTTGGCCGGTCAAGCACAATTACAGGAATTTCATAGGCTGCGCAGGCTTCCATTACATAGGTAAGCGTTGAAATGTAAGTGTAAAACCTTACACCAACATCCTGCAGATCGAAAAGTACAATGTCAATTTGATTTAAGTCTTCTGCAGTCGGTTTTTTGTGATTACCGTAAAGGGAAATAAGTTCAAGGCCAGTTTGGCTGTCCTTTCCGCTCACAATGTGAGCGCCTGCATCTGCATCGCCTCTAAATCCATGTTCTGGCGTAAAAACTTTTAATACGCTGATGTCAAGTGCAATAAGACTATCAACAAGATGTGTTGAGCCAATAAGGCTTGACTGATTGGCAACCACACCCACCTTTTTATTTTTTAGCAGCGGGAGGTAAGCCTTGATATCACTTGCGCCAGAAAGTGTTTCTCCGACTGGCCTGATTGCAATTGGCTGTGCCTGCACTAAAATGGCTGTGGCAAGAAAGACATTTAAAAGGATTATTTTGCAAAATGCTATCTTCATGTTCGGGTTCAATGTTTACTTTTGTCAAAGTTACAGCTTTTGTTTGGGTTGCCGTAATTTCCTTAATGCAATCATATCGTATCAGGCAAAAGCGCAATTATTTTTGAACATAAACATGAGACTGGAAGCTTTTATTGCAAGCCGGATTTTTTCTTTATCTCCTGATAAAGTGTCCACCCTGGTAATGCGGATTACCCTGGTAAGCGTATCGCTTGCTGTGGCAGTGATGCTTGTTTCGATGGCTGTTGTGATTGGATTTAAACAACAAATAAGAGATAAGGTACTGGGATTTGTGGCGCCTTTGCAGATTTCACCACTTGATCGCAATGAATCGTTACAGCAAACACCTTTTATGTTGGACGATCAATTGCTGAAACAAATTCATGCTTTGGACGGAGTTGTTCATACGCAGGCTGTTGCCGAAAAAGCAGGAATAATCAAAACAGACGATCAGATACAGGGCATTGTGCTTAAAGGTGTTGACAGCAACTATAATTGGGATTATTTTAAAGCTGCCTTAAAACAGGGAGTTCTTCCTGATTTACAAGAAAATACAACTTCAAATGATATTTTATTGTCAGCAAACCTGGCCCGAAAGCTAAGTTTAGGAGTTGGAGACGATTTGCGCGTTTGGTTTGTGGATGACCAGGAGCGCCCCCGTGGAAGAAAATTTTCTATTTCAGGTATTTATGAAACAGGTTTGGTTGAGTTTGATGAGCGTTTTGTTTTGGCTGACCTCAGACATATCATCAAACTCAACGGCTGGGAGGATAATCAGGCAGGTGTGTTGGAGGTTTTATTGGATTCCAGCACTGATCCTGAAAAAGTTTATGATCAAATTTATTTTAGTTTGCCTGTTCACCTCACTGCAACAACAGCAATGGCTTCTTACCCGCATATTTTCGACTGGCTTAACCTTCAGGATATGAATGTAGTGATCATAATATTATTAATGACCCTTGTTTCGGGTATCACGATTATTAGCATGTTGCTGATGATGGTAATTGAAAGGACTGCCATGATTGGTATGCTTAAAGCCATGGGTGCAGGCGCAGATCAAATCAGAAGGTTGTTTTTGGTGTATTCTGCTCGCTTGTTGATTTACGGCTTGATTGCTGGAAATCTTCTCGGAATCGGATTTGTTTATTTTCAGGCGAAAACTGGTTTTTTAACACTGCCTGCTGAGTCATATTATATTGACAAAGTGCCCGTTGAATTAGTTTGGTGGCATATTTTAATCATAAATCTTGGGGCTGCTTTTGTATGGTTTTTCATGCTGTTAATCCCGTCCTTAGTGATCGACAGGATTAAGCCAGCGAGAGCCATTCGTTTTTCCTGATCGAAAACTTGCATTTTATTTCATAAATGATTAATTTCAAGGCCTAAAATTACTTTCGTATGATACCGACACCAAAAGATATTTTACCCTTAAAAGGTTATAGTGAACTGCTTTTTGGAGAAAATATTGACCAAATTGTCCAAAAAATAGGCGAAGCCGATCAATTAGATCAAATTGAAGGAGCTGAGCCAGGTTCAATGGTGCTTCATTATTCCGATCCGGAAATGGCCTTGTTTTTTGAAGGTTATGGAGCTTCAATTTTGGCCTATATCGAAACCAGTGACGCTGAAGCTTTGCTTTTTGGAAAAAAGGTTTTTAAGCTTCAAAAAGATGAAATTATAACATTGATGGCTTCAAATGGCTACGATGAGTTTGACAGCTCAAACGAGGACGGAGGTGAATTATTAAGTTATGATTTGGCAATGATTGATTTCTATTTCGTTAAGAATGAGTTAGATGCTGTAAGCTGGGGTGTAATTTTGGATGATAGCGGAGCCATCTTACATATTTAGCTTCAGCTTTTTGATCGCGGATGAAAGCTCAAAATAGTTTCACGTAAATATTCGCGATCGATATGGGTGTAAATTTCTGTTGTACTAATGCTGGAATGCCCCAACATTTGCTGCACTGCCCTTAGGTCGGCACCGCCTTCGAGTAAATGGGTGGCAAAAGAATGCCGGAAAGTATGCGGGCTGATATTCTTGTGAATGCCGGCAGTTTCTGCAAGCTCTTTAACCAGTTTATGAACACTTTGACGGCTGAGCTGTCCTCCAAAACGATTTACAAATAAGAAATCATTTTTGCTTTTATAAGTTCCCCTAACCTTTGCCAGATAGGTTTTTATATTTTTTAATGTTGTTTTTCCAACGGGAATCAACCGTTCCTTTTTACCTTTTCCGATAAGCCTCACGAAGCCGTCACTTTCATATACCTGATTAATGCGTATGTTGATCAATTCCGAAACCCTCAATCCACAGGCGTACAGCAGTTCTATCATACATTTGTTGCGGTGACCATGTACATTACTCAGATCGATAGAGTTCATCATTTTTGTGATTTCATCATAGCTAAGCACTTCAGGCAATTTTCTTCCTGTTTGCGGCATCACAATCAAGCGTGTTGGATTGCTGTGAATGAGGCCTTCTTCCTCCAGAAAACGATAAAATGACCTGATACCCGAAAGGATTCTTGCTTGTGAAGCAGCTGTAAATCCAAGCTCAGTTAATTCTGCCAAAAACTTGGTAATCAAATCTTGATCAATGAGGTCAAGGCTCACATTGGGCTGATAAAGAATTTTAAAATCCAGAAAAAGCTTGATATCGTGCAAATATGCCATGATGCTGTTTTCGGACAAAGCAATTTCGAGTCGAATATGCTCTTCGTAAGCGTTAAGTAAGGCTTTGTCAAGAGTTAGCATAGGTATTAAAACAAGCTGAGGTGCTCATAATGAACACCTCAGTAGTTAAACAAGTTTATTGTGGTGCATAAAAGCATCGCTTGGGCGAATGAATAAGTTCTTCATCCTTAAGCGTTTTTAAGGTTTTGTCGACCAACTTTTTATCCAGCTGAGCCATTTCTGCAATTTCTCCTGATTTGAGAGGTTTTCCAGCTGTTTTCAACGTTTCAAGAACGATATGCTTTGTTTCCATAATAGTATGCATTTTAGTCTTCAAGTGAATGTACAACAAGTCCTGAACGTAATTTAGGTTCGAACCAGGTAGTTTTAGGCGGCATGATATTTCCTGAATCTGCAATAGCAATCAGTTGTTGCATGCTAACGGGATATAAGGCAAAGCAACAACCATTTCGCCCGGAAGTCAACTCTTTTTGCTTAATTCGTTTAAGCCACGAATGCCGCCAACAAAATCAATTCTTTTTGAGCGTCTAAGATCCTGGATATTAAGGATAGGATCCAATACTTCCTTGGTAAGAATAGTCACATCAAATTGCTCCGATCGGATCATTGTCGTCGTAAGTGTCTGACTTTGCTGTAAGTGTGTACCATACGCCATCAAGGTACATCGAGAATTCGTGCAAACGTGAGGGTTTTCACGCTGTCTTTCCCTTTCTTTTCGAGCGTGGATCTTTTTCAAGTTTTGTCAAAAATTCTTCATAACAATCCGTTGGATCTTTACGACAACACGATTGTAATCGATGATAGTGAGCTGATCATCAGGAAAATGAACAGCAAGAAAATAATTGTATTCTTCTTTCCCTGTATGATTCGGGTTTTTCTCTTTCTTTTCATTTCCAACCAAAGCAGCAGCTGCGGTCCGGTGATGACCATCAGCAACATAAGAAGTAGCTGGAAGCTGCTCAAAAAGTTGAATCAACCTGTCAACCAGTTCTTTACAGATTAATACCCAAAAATGATGTCTAAGTCATCATCTGCTGTAAAATCATACACAGCGGGATGTTCTTTTACGTAAGAGCTTCAACAATTTCGTCAATTTCCTTTTTCGCAGGATAAGAAAAATACCGGCTCCATATTGGCATTAGTCACGCGCACATGTTTCATGCGGTCTTCTTCCTTATCGGGCGCGTAAGTTCATGCTTTTTTAATTGCGTTGTTCATGTGTAATCCTCTACGCCGGCGCATCCGACGATACCATACTGCGTTTTGCCGTTCATCGTTGCATAGATATACAGGCTGGGCTTTTCGTCCTGAACAAGCCACTTTTGTCGCGGAAAAGCTTAAAGTTTTCTGCTGCTTTATTATAAACCGCTTCGCTGTATAGGTCGATATCTTCCGGCGGTCTATTTCAGGTTTGATGATAGCAAGCAGGCTATGCGGATTGCCTGCTGCTTGTCTTCTTCGCGTGCTTCCCTTTGAATTAAGCACATCGTAAGGGCGTGATGCCAATTCTTTTACGATTTCTACCGGCGGACGCCAACCCTTAAAAGCTTTAAGTATTGCCATAGTTTTCTAAATGCAAGTTCGTAGATTACCAATTTCGTTGTGGGTGAGAATCATCCTCGGAATCATCATTTTGTCCGTGATTCTTTTTGGGTGAAGTTATAAGTGCCCCACGCGGCATTTTTGTCATTTCCATCAATTGATTGCGCGATTCCAATTCTGTATTATCGTCTATCATGTTTTCTCTTAGCGCAAGAGTTGCATCTGACAAACACGCACATGCGGATGGCGCTTTTCGAAAGTTTGAGATGATAAACAAACTGCGATTTGTTACCGATGCAGATCCTTCGGCAATGTTAAATGCAATCTGACGGGCAGCTTCGTTGTATCCTTTAGTAATACCAGATGGGTCAAAGGCTTCGTGCCCAGCCATATGGTCTTTTACCCAAAGGATATAATCAAGTGCCTTGTGGTAAATGCGTAAGTCCTCAAATCGAAAAAAAGCCGGGGTTGTTTGGTTTTGGTGATTCATGATTCAGATAATTCATTTTTTTTAAAGCCGGACGAAATACGCATCCTGCCTGGGTCAAAAAATTAATTCACTTTAAAAGTAGTGTCTCCTTTTTCGAGGAATGCAATAATTTGCTCTGCTGCAGCAATGCCAGCATTGATGTTGGCTTCGGCAGTTTGTGCTCCCATTTTTTTAGGTGTGAAAAAACACTGCAATGCAAAACTCTCTTTGAGTTCGGCAGCATTGTCCGGAGCAATATCCGAAACATAACTAAAGCCTTTACGCTCAGCAAGAATCTTTTTCAGATCATCTTCATCAATCACTTCTTTACGTGCAGTATTTACGAGCGTAGCATTGGCAGGCATCTGTGAAAGCAGGGCATAGTTTATCGACTTTTTTGTTTTGTCGTTAGCCGGAATATGCAGCGATAGATAGTCACAGCTGCTGTAGAGTGCCTCCACGCTGTCAACGACTTCTACGCCGTCTTTCCGAATAGCTTCAGCATCAACAAAGGGATCAAAGGCTTTTACGGTCATTCCAAAACCCTTGGCAATACGGGCAACGTTTCTACCAACATTACCATAAGCATGAATACCGATAGTTTTGTCTTTTAATTCAGTTCCTGAGCTTCCATTAAATTGATTACGAGCCTGATACACCATCATGCCAAAAGCCAGTTCTGCAACTGCATTACTGTTTTGGCCGGGAGTGTTCATCACTACAATATTTTTAGCTGTTGCTGCTGCCAGATCCACATTATCATAACCAGCGCCAGCGCGAACGATAATTTTAAGCTGTTCGGCATTTTCGATCACTGCCTGATTGGCTTTATCGCTTCTGATAATTACAGCATCAACATCTTTTGCTGCATCAACAAATTGCTGATGGTCAGTGTATTTCTCAAGAAAAATACAAGTATATCCGGCTTTATCAAAAATAGCTTTGATATTGTCGGCGGCTATTTTTGCAAACGGTTTTTCTGTTGCTACCAATACTTTTTTCATAACTCAAAATTTTCAATGATTTAAAAAAAGATTAAAAACCGGTCAGAAAACTTTTTTGGTCCCGACCGGCTTTATATAATTTTACATTATTGCTAGATAGTATTTTCAAATTCCTGCATCACTTTTACCAAAGCTTCAACACTTTCGAGTGGGAGAGCATTGTATAAAGATGCCCTGAAACCACCAACATCGCGATGACCTTTGATGCCAATCATGCCGCGCTCGGTTGCAAAATCGTTAAAGGCTTTTTCGTGACCTTCGAAGCCTTCGTTCATCACAAAGCAAACATTCATGCGTGAGCGATCTGCCGGATCAGGAACTGTAGCTTTGAAAAGTTTATTGCGATCAATTTCACCGTAAAGCATTTCAGCTTTTTTGATATTGATCTTTTCCATTTCAGCAATGCCACCGTTTTGTTTTAACCATTTTAAGGTTTGCAAAGCGGCAAAAATTGGCACTACAGGCGGAGTATTGAACATCGAATCTTTGTCGATATGTGTTTGATACTTCAGCATGGTTGGGATTGCGCGCTCAACTTTTCCAAGAACATCGTTTCTGATAATGGCAAAAGTTACCCCGGCAGGCGCTAGATTTTTTTGTGCGCCACCATAAATGATAGCATATTTTGAAACATCGATCGGGCGACTGAAAATATCAGACGACATATCAGCTACAAGTGGCACAGGTGAATCGATATCATGAAGGATTTCGGTGCCGAAAATGGTGTTGTTTGTAGTAATATGGAAATAATCTGCATCAGCTGGAATGGTGAAATCTTTTGGGATGTAGTTGAAATTCTTGTCTTCGGAACTTGCTACCACATCAACTTCTCCAAAAAACTTGGCTTCTTTAATGGCTTTCTTCGACCATGCGCCAGTATTGAGATACGCGGCTTTTTTGCCCAATAGATTATAGGGCACCATGCAGAATTGTGTGCTGGCTCCACCTCCAAGGAAAATTACGGAGTAACCATCCGGGATGTTTAACAGCTCTTTGAATAATGCCTGAGCTTCTTCAACAACTGCGATAAATTGTTTACTGCGATGTGAAATTTCCATCAACGAAAGACCCATTTCAGCAAAGTTGTGTAATGCTTTAGCAGTATTCTCGATGGTGTACTGTGGCAGGATAGAAGGGCCTGCATAAAAATTGTGCTTTTTCATAATTAAAATGAGTTTAGAATATTATGTTTGATAAAATCATTTTAGCTTTTAGTGGCTTGCTTAAAGTGACCGTATGTTACAATTCGTTTGTTAGTAAAATTTCCTTTTTTGGTAAAACACAAGAAAAAATCCGCATAAAACAGATAAGGCCTGCTAATTATCACATTCCACAACAGATAAAATTGATGGAATACAAAAATAACAGCCTCCCTACTTCGGGAGCAAAGATAGTAGTTTTAGACGTATTGTGAAATAATTAACCAAACAATTTCTGTATTTTCGCAAACGTTTTAAATCTATTAACTCACATGCTTTTTATACATCAAAGGATAGCTGCTTTTTCGCAACTAGGAGTGCGTCTGAAAAACCTGTTAAACGATTTTAAAACAGGTAAAATTGATGCAGTTTTTGACGATGAGGTGATGCAGTCGGCTCTAAGCAACAATTCGTGGTTTACCAAAGATAACATCCATCTGATGCTGGATAGCATAGCAGAAATGTTGGAAAATAGTGTCTTGGAAAATATTTTGAGTGATTATCCGCTACTCGAAAAAAATCAGCAAACAAAAACTGTTGCCGTAATCATGGCAGGTAATATCCCGCTTGTTGGATTTCAGGATTTTTTGCATGTATTGTTGAGCGGGCACAGGTTTCTTGGCAAACTTTCGCATCAGGACAGGTTTTTATTGCCAGCTCTGGCTGAAATGCTGATAGCAATCGAACCGGAATTTGAAGACTGTATCAGCTTTACAGAACAAAAAATCAGCAATTTTGATGCTGTTATCGCTACCGGAAGTGATAATAGCGGCCGCTATTTTGACTATTATTTCGGGAAATTTCCGAATCTGATCAGACGCAATCGGCATGGCGTGGGCATACTCACAGGAGATGAATCAAAGGCTTCATTGCAAAATCTGGGAATGGATGTTTTTTCCTTTTTCGGCCTTGGCTGCCGCAATATTTCAACCCTTTTTGTGCCGCCTAACTTTAATTTTGAACCTTTATTTAAGGCTTTTGAAGGCTTTTCAGCTGTTGCTGAACACAGTAAGTATTTTAATAATTATGAGTACAGCAAGGCGATTTTTCTGGTTAACGGTGTGCAGCATCTTGATAATGGTTTTGTTTTGATCAGGCAAGCTGAAGATTTCGGAAGTCCTGTTGCGGTGCTGCATTATCAAGTGTACGATGAGTTGAAAAATCTAAAGGAAGTACTTAATCTGAATCAAAGTAAAATTCAGTGTGTTGTTTCTGATAATGGCTGGTATGCAGGGTCTTATCCATTTGGTAGGGCACAATTCCCCGGCTTAACAGATTATGCAGATGGTATGGATACGATTCATTTTTTGTTGGGTTTGTCTTCCTGAATTGATTACTTTTGCAGCGTTAAGAAGAAAAAATTGAAAAAATCCTAAAAATGTTTGGGATATTTCAACGAAAGACTGTAATTTTGCAGCCCTTAAATTATAAGCCAAATTGTAGCGATGAAAAAAGACATTCACCCAAAAAATTACCGCTTAGTTGTTTTCAAAGATATGTCGAATGAATACAGTTTCATTTCGCGTTCAACGATCAACACCAAAGATACTGTTGTATGGGAAGATGGTAATGAATACCCACTTGTTAAACTTGAGATTTCACACATGTCCCACCCATTTTATACTGGTAAGATGAAGCTGGTTGACTCGGCCGGACGTGTTGATAAGTTTAAAAACAGGTATAAAAAGCATTACGACCAAAAAGCCAAATAGGCTCAAATATAGCATTTGAAGCCCTTTCCTGTTTAGGTGAGGGCTTTTTTTTATAGTTGGAAAAATTTTCAATTATTCGTTAAAATTACTTCAAAAATCAGTATATTTGTTCAGTAACTATAAACAAGCTTACCGTCCATGAATTACATCCTATTCGACAGTTCATTCAGAAATAACCTGCTGCCGTTAACTTTTACACGACCTGTTGCCGATTTACGAATCGGAATACTTACTATTCGTGAAAAATGGGAGCTTTTGCTTCAAGAGAAAACCTCTACACTTACCGAACCTTACCTTGCTGTAAAATACCCATTGGTTAAAGCAGAAACGAACATACTGATAAATGGCTCAATTTGCCCAAATGAAGCATTGCTTGCCGAAGTAAAAAAACTCAAATCGGGTGAAACATTGGTTCAAGGAGATAGTATAATAGCCATGTGCCTCGAAGCTGATTCATTGGATAGCTTTGGTGGTGAAGCTGCCGATGATATTTCCACCATCACCACCGATATTGATTTCATTAAAGTTGAAAACACCTGGGAGTTGTTTCAATTCAACGATCGCGCCATTCGCGAAGATTTTGAGCTGCTCACCAAAGGACGAAAATCGCAACCACTCAGTAAAACGAATCGTGTAGTTAACCCCGAAAATATCTTCGTTGAAGAAGGTGCAGTTGTAGAGTTTGCCATTTTAAATGCTTCAACCGGACCGATCTATATCGGAAAAGAGGCTGAAATTATGGAAGGCAGCAAAGTGCGGGGACCACTGGCGCTTTGTGATCATTCCGTTTTAAAAATGGATGCCAAAATTTATGGTGCTACAACCATTGGGCCTTATTCCAAAGTTGGCGGCGAGGTAAATAACTCTATTATTTTAGGTTATTCCAATAAAGCCCACGACGGCTTCCTTGGACATTCTGTTCTTGGCGAATGGTGTAATCTTGGCGCTGATACCAACACATCAAACCTTAAGAATACCTACGAAGAGGTTAAATTATGGTCATATGCCGAGGATGCTTTCGTAGCTACCGGATTACAATTTTGCGGCCTGATCATGGGCGACCATTCTAAATCTGGTATCAACACCATGTTTAATACTGGTACTGTGGTTGGGGTTAATTCCAACATCTATGGTGCAGGCTTTCAGCGCAATTTTGTTCCCTCGTTCTCGTGGGGCGGCACACATGGTTTTGCAGATTTTGATTTGAACAAGGCCATTAAGATTGCCACAGCTGTTTACAAGCGTCGCGGGATTGCATTTGATCAGGTAGAAATGGCCATTCTGAAAGAAATCTACAACCTGACCCATAAAAATCGCAGGGCTTAATAAAAATCACTGGCACATTTATTGACTTTTACAGTGGTATAATTCATCTAATTTTAAATGATGGCCTCTGTAACAGTTGATTATAATTTTATAAGTTGATCGTTTCAGTAATGAATTTATTACGGAATCACGATTTGCACTGTTCGATGTGCCAAAATGTCTGAATAACCTTTTATGAATAGCATATTTAATTCAAATTTTCAGTTGACCGATTTACTTGAGTCCGATGCGGAATTTATTCCTTTGCTCTCTCCGGAGGATGAGGAACAAATGAACGCTGAAGAGCTTCCGGAAGAGTTGGCCATCCTGCCTTTGCGCAATGCCGTGCTGTTTCCGGGTGTGGTGATTCCTATTACCGTTGGAAGGGATAAGTCGATAAGATTGGTAAAAGAGGCTTACCGTAAGGAACGGATAATTGGTGTTGTCTCTCAAAAAGATCCTTCAGTTGAAGATCCTTCATTTAACGACCTAAATACCGTTGGAACTGTTGCACGGATACTTAAAACCTTACAGATGCCAGATGGCAATACAACGGTTATTATTCAGGGAATGAAGCGTTTTCGCCTGCTGGAGATGGTTCAGGAAACGCCTTATTTCAGGGCACGTACAGGAGCTTTTGACGCTGAGATTGAACTACCCAAAGATCGTCAGTTTCAGGCGCTTATTCAGTCATTGAAAGATTTGTCGCTGCAGATTATTCAAAAATCACCTCATATCCCAACTGAAGCATCTTTTGCGATAAAAAATATAGAGTCTCCTGTTTTTCTGATCAATTTTGTTTCAAGCAACCTAAACATAGATGTGGTTGAAAAACAAAAATTGCTTGAAATTAAGAATATGGTTCAGCGCGCCAATGTTGTGTTGGCAGCGCTAACAAAAGAGTTGCAATTACTCGACTTGAAAAATCAAATTCAAAACAAAGTAAAAACAGATCTGGATAAACAACAGCGTGATTACTTTTTAAATCAACAACTTAAGACCATTCAGGAGGAACTTGGTGGATCTCCCAATGAATTGGATATAAGAGATTTGCGTGCGAAAGCTGAAACTAAAAAGTGGTCGAAACAGGTTAAGGATGTTTTTGAGCGTGAACTGACAAAATTGCAGCGCATGAATCCGCAGGCTGCTGAATACGGTATCCAACATAATTACCTCGAATATTTGGTTGAACTACCTTGGAATGAGTTTACGGAGGATAACCTGGATTTAAAAAATGCTCAAAAAGTTCTTGATAATGATCATTTTGGGCTGGATAAAGTTAAAGAGAGAATCATTGAGTACCTGGCGATTTTAAAAATCAAAAAGGATATGAAATCGCCAATTTTATGCCTGGTAGGACCTCCCGGAGTTGGAAAAACATCTTTGGGGAAATCGATTGCTTCGGCGCTGAACCGCAAATACATCCGAATGTCATTGGGTGGTTTGCGCGATGAGGCTGAGTTGCGTGGCCACCGGAAAACATACATTGGCGCTATGCCAGGCCGTATCATTCAGAATCTTAGAAAGGTAAAGTCGTCTAATCCGGTTTTTGTTTTAGACGAAATTGATAAGGTAAGTGGTAACACGATTAGTGGAGATCCTCAGTCGGCTTTGCTGGAAGTGCTTGATCCGGAACAAAATACAAGCTTTTACGATAACTTCCTTGAGATGGAGTATGATCTTTCGCGGGTGATGTTTATCGCAACGGCAAATACACTCAGCAGTATTCATCCTGCATTGCGCGACAGAATGGAAGTGATTGATTTGAGTGGTTATCTGATTGAGGAAAAAATTGAGATTGCCCGAAGGCATTTGATACCCAAACAGATGAAAGAGCATGGCTTAAAATCCAAGCAGGTTGCTTTTCCTAAAAAGGTTGTTGAAGATATTATTGAGCGTTATACACGCGAATCTGGTGTGAGAACTTTGGAAAGGCAATTGGCTCGGATCATTCGCAATAAAGCCAAGTTTATTGCAATGGAAGAAGACTACGAGCCAAAAGTCAGTAAAGAAGATCTTGAAAAAGTGCTCGGTATTGGGCGTTTCCAACGCGAAAAAGTGATGCAGCATGATGTGCCAGGTGTAGCAACAGGTTTGGCCTGGACTCCCGTTGGCGGCGAGATACTGTTTATCGAAGTTAGCCTCAGCCGCGGAAAAGGCAATTTGAAGCTCACCGGAAATTTGGGTGATGTGATGAAAGAATCAGCAATTATTGCCTACGAATTTTTAAAAGCACATGCTTCAAATTTTGCACTTGACCCTGATATTTTTGATAAATGGAATGTTCATATTCACGTGCCTGAAGGTGCAACTCCAAAAGATGGTCCTTCGGCAGGAATTACCATGCTTACAGCACTTACATCTGCTTTTACACAGCGCAAAGTAAAGTCGAGACTGGCAATGACCGGCGAAATTACCTTGCGTGGAAAAGTTTTACCTGTGGGAGGAATAAAAGAAAAGATTTTGGCCGCTAAGCGTAGTAGTATCAATGATATAATCTTATCTGAAGAAAACAGGAAAGATTTTAATGAAATCCCCGAGGACTATATCAAAGGAATAAATTTTCATTTTGTTTCACAGATGACTGAGGTTTTGGAATTAGCTTTGCTTAAAGAAAAAATCAAAAATCCACTTGCGCTGTAAATTGAACATTTTTGCAATCACTTTGTCTTTTTTCAAACGCAAGCACTTTGTTTGTAAATATTGGAAAGAAGAACACAATTTTTATGTCTAAAAATATATTGATTATTCATGGGCATCCCGTGAATGATTCCTTTATGGATCAGCTTCAGCAGGCATATATAGAGGCTGCCAGAGCAAATGGAGCAAGTATCAGGCAATTGGTTTTACGCGAATTGCAATATGAAATTAATTTCAAGGAAGGCTACAGAGGAAATCAAGCCCTTGAACCTGATTTAATTGCAGCTCAGGAAGCGATTAGCTGGGCTGATCATCTGGTTTTTTTCTACCCCAATTGGTGGGGAACTTATCCCGCATTGCTGAAAGGATTTATCGACAGGACATTCCTGCCAGGTTTTGCATTTCGTTATAATACCGGACGAACCGATCCCGATCGGTTATTGAAGGGTAAAACTGCCCGCTTGGTGGTTACTATGGATTCTCCAAAATGGTACTATTACCTGGTTCAGTTTGCTCCGGGGCATCATGCCATGCGAAAGGGATTATTGCATTTTGTAGGTATAAAACCTGTAAAAATAACTACGCTGGGTTTACTGCGCAAAGCAGATGAGAAACGCAGGGCTTCGTGGCTTAAATTGATGAGAAAAATGGGAAGCCAACTTTGTTAATTTTTTTATCATATCCAAGTAGCTTTCTTTGAGCTTATTATAGTTGGGCTTGTAAAATAGACAGACTTTACTTGGTTTTTCAATTTTTAAGCAGAATAAAGTGTAGCGCTCCATACGCTTAAAAGGATTAAATTTTACTTGCTCTTGAGAAACTGACGTTAAGGCTACTACTTAATTGAGGGTGCATTTGTTTTGGCAATTTTTAAAAGTTATGGTTCTTTTCTTTACAGCTTTGGATAAATATAAGTTCATACATTTATCTTTGTGCTTTTATCATAACGCATGATTCTAAAGAAATTTTTTATTATAATTTTCGTAGCTGCTTACTTTGCCTCTTGTAGCGAAGCTCCAGAACAATCGGATGGGTTGAAAATATTCCGGTACAATGAATCAGCTGGTATCACTACCCTTGATCCTGCATTTGCAAGAGATCTGCCTCATATTTGGGTTTGCAATCAATTGTATGACGGACTGGTTACCTTGGACGAAAACCTTGAAATAAAGCCTGCAATTGCAAGAGATTGGACAATTTCTGAGGATGGCCTTAACTACACTTTTTACCTCAGAACTGATATATTATTCCATGATCTTTCTGATTCTATTGGGGAATCGAGAAAGGTGAATGCACGTGATGTTGTTTTCAGTTTTAACAGACTCACAAATTCTGCTTTAGCTTCTCCGGGTAGTTGGATTTTTAATAGTGTTGCACGTGAATCGGGGCGTTTGGCTGTTAAAGCAATCAATGACAGCATAGTTCAAATCAGATTGGCTCATGCTTTTCCTCCATTTATGGGAATGCTCAGCATGACTTATGCATCAATTGTTCCGTCGGAAGCTTTTGATTCAAAAGCAATTAACTTTGTAAATCAACCGATTGGTACAGGTCCTTTTTACTTCCAGCACTGGACAGAAGGGGTGAAGCTTGTTTTGCGTCGAAACCCAGATTATTTTATGATTGAAAATGGCCGGCAATTGCCATTGATTGATGCTGTTTCCGTTAGTTTTTTGGCTGACAAGCAAATTGCTTTTATGCAATTTATCAAAGGAAAGCTGGATTTTATGTCTGGCATAGATGCCCGCTACAAAGACGAGTTATTGAGCAGAGATGGTAAACTGCGAAATAAGTATAGTGATCAGCTTTATTTATTGCGCGAACCCTATCTCAACACGGAATATCTTGGT
>JAGYNM010000031.1 GCA_018399335.1 Bacteroidales bacterium
ATCGAACTCAATGATAGGTCCAAGCACATCAGGTGGCATAATTGGGCTATCAATAACACCATCAAGATCCACATTTACAAAAATAGTATAGGTGGGATGTCCTTTTTGACTTGAGCCAAAATATGCACTATCCCCCAGAATACTACTAAAATATCCTTCGTCTGTCAGTTTAAAACTCCCCGATAAAGAACCACTAACAGTAATGTTAGCCTCACACCATGAGTGCGGAATTGCGTTCCCTTGGTTTGGTTCTTCGTTCTTATTGCAAGAAGCTATCAAAAATGAGGTTATCACTAATAAATAGCAAGTTAAAATGTTTTTTGTAAAAGTCATAACGACCAATATTAATTGAGGATAACACAATGAAGTTATTAAACTAATTTACCCTCGTCAAAAAGATTTGGGTAAGCGTAAAGGAAAAATAAATATCTGGCGATATTTATTTACTATTTGCAGTTCTTAAGCGCTTTTTTTGGGGGGAGACATTCAGAACAAATCTATTACATTCAGATTCCTTAAAAATCAGCAAAAAATCCTCTGAACACCGCTACTTGCGCTTGTTAAAAATTAACAAAAAAAACCGCTTCACCGGGTGGTGAAGCGGTAAAATTTCGGTAGTGAGAATAATGAGATTAACCAAACCAACCAAAGGACAATCTCTCTTTCCTGAATTTTCAGCTCCCTAAACTTTTACAGGACTACCGAAACGAAAAACACTCTTGAATTCAGTTTTCTAAACAGGCAAAATTAAATTGTGGTGATTATCTGCACAATAAGAGTACATACGTAAATTTTTTAGTTGAATAGCTATTTATACTTAGTTCAAGACGAATTCAAAAAAGTTTACTGCTCCTATTCACAAAAATGCTTATAGCTTTGATTATTTGAATGTTGTCAAATAGCAACGCTTTGTTTTAGATTTCTTCTTATTTTTGAAGAAACTCATTACTATGGAAATTCTTGGAATCGACATTGGCGGAAGCGGCATAAAAGGAGCTGTTGTCAATATTACAGATGGAACGCTGGTCACCGAAAGGCATCGAATAGTCACGCCTCAACCTGCAACCCCACAAGCCGTGGCAGAAACTGTTAGCGCACTGGTTAAACATTTCAACTATACTGGTCCGATAGGTTGTGGTTTTCCGGCACTTATCAGAAACGGCATAGCCAAAACCGCTGCCAATATCGACAAAAGCTGGGTTGATATTGCGGTGGAAGAACTGCTGTCGGAAGCTACCGGACAATCTGTTTCTGTAATCAACGATGCGGATGCAGCAGGATTGGGAGAGCTGCGTTTTGGTGCCGGAAACGGACATATGGGCGTTGTGATGATGCTCACCATTGGAACCGGAATTGGGTCAGCAATAATTCACAAAGGCATTTTATTACCCTGCACAGAATTAGGTCATGTTGAATTTAAGGGCGATAGTGCAGAGAAATATTGCTCCGATGCTGCCCGCGAACGCGAAAACCTGCCCTGGGACAAATGGGGAAAGCGATTCAATAAATACTTGCAGCATATGGAAATGCTCTTTTCTCCTGATCTGTTTATAATAGGTGGAGGTGCCAGCAAAAAAATCGATAAATTTAAAGATCAGCTAAGCGTAAATGCAGAAGTAGTGCCTGCTTCCTTACGCAATATGGCTGGTATTATTGGAGCTGCTTGCTTTGCAGGCGACAAATAGTATAAAATCTCCTTGCATAAAACCAAATCCTGTGCTGTAATTCTTTTAAAGACAAAGTTGGGGTCTGCTAAAAAACTTTTTTTATATGTCAAAAAAAACCAAAATATCCTGCTTTTTAGTAAGAAGAAACAGGAACATTCTGCGCTTCCTTCAATTTGTATTTTTATTACTTTTCATTCCGCAGCTTAAAGCTCAAAACTCCCTCAATTATGTGGATTTTGTAAATCCATTTATCGGTACACAGCGCATGGGACACACTTTTCCGGGCGCAACAGTTCCTTTTGGAATGGTACAACTCAGCCCTGACACCGACACGATTAGTTATGAAAAAGCCGGAAACTATAACCCCGAGGTTTACGCTTATTGCGCTGGTTATCAATATGACGACCCTACCATCGTAGGTTTTAGCCATACGCATTTCAGCGGAACAGGCCATTCTGATTTAGGTGATATCCTCCTGATGCCTATTTCCGGAAAACTAAAAATCAACCCGGGTACTGCCAAAAATCCTGAAAGTGGTTATCGCTCACGTTTTGATCATGATGATGAAACAGCTGTTCCAAACTATTATCAGGTGAAACTAAAAGATTATGACATCAATGCGGAGCTTACTGCCACAACAAGAGCCGGATTTCATCGCTACACTTTTTCTGATACAAGCAGCAATTATCTTATCCTGGATCTGATGCATGGCATTTACAATTATGATGACAAAAATGTATGGACTTTCATACGAGTCGAAAACGATACTTTGATTACCGGATATCGCCAAACCAGCGGCTGGGCACGCACACGAACCGTATATTTTGCTCTTGTGCTCAACACACCTCTACTCAATTATGGCCACGAAAAATATGACAGTTCAGTATACAATGGTTTTTATCGAAAATTTGATGAAAGTCAGAACTTTCCCGAAATCGCCGGACGAAAAATCAGAATGTGGCTCGAACCTAAACTTCCCAAAAACAAGGAATTATTGATCAAAATCGGACTTTCATCCGTAAGTGCTAAAGCTGCACTAAACAACCTTGAAACCGAAATACCGCATTGGGATTTCGATCGGATAGTGCTCGAAGGTCAGCAAAGCTGGAATCAGGAACTCTCGAAAATAAAAGCTGAAACGCTTACCGATGACGATCAGGTTGTGTTTTACACAGCACTCTATCACAGCTTTTTAAGTCCGATAACTTATATGGATGCAGATGGTCGTTACCGAGGACTCGACCAGGAAATTCATCAGGCTGAAGGATTTACAAATTACACTATCTTTTCACTTTGGGACACTTACAGGGCGCTTCATCCGCTTTTTAATCTTATCCAGCCTGATCGCAGCCACGATATGGCCGAATCAATGCTGGCACATTTTGATCAGAGCGTTCATCCTATGTTGCCCGTTTGGTCGCATTATGCTAACGAAAACTGGTGTATGATTGGCTATCACAGCGTTTCGGTTTTGGCCGACGCGATTGTAAAAGGGACTTACAGAGGTGATCTAAAGCGAGCTTTGAATGCAGCGGCCACAACAGCGCAATATCCTTTGTACGATGGTTTAAATTACTATATGCAGCTTGGATATGTTCCGGAGGACAAAAGCAGTAATGCTGTTAGTAAAACCCTGGAATATGCCTATGACGATTGGTGTATTGCCCAAATTGCTGAACAGGCAAATGATTCTGAAACGAAATCGGCTTTTGAACGCCGGTCGTTCAATTTTCGAAATCAGTTTAATGCCGCTTCTGGTTATATGCATCCTCGTCTTGCAAATGGAACTTTCAGATCTCAATTTGATCCCTTCGACACACATGGCCAAGGCTTTATAGAAGGAAATGCCTGGAATTACGGCTTTTATGTTCCGCATCAAATTCCGGAAATGATTGAATTAATGGGCGGGAAAACTGCTGTTGACGCTAAACTTGACAGTCTGTTTACTTTGGAGCTATCTGATGAACATATTGCTAAAAATGAAGACATTACACGCGACGGCATCATTGGCTTGTATGTGCATGGAAATGAGCCGGGTCATCATATTCCTTATCTGTTTAACTATACCGATTCGCCCGAAAAAACCCAAGAGCGTGTCAGAATGATTCAAAAAACCATGTACGCTAATGCTCCTGATGGCTTATGTGGTAATGATGACTGCGGGCAAATGTCGGCCTGGTATATTTTCAGTGCGCTGGGATTTTATCCGGTTTGTCCGGGAAGTGACGAATATGTCATTGGAAGCCCATCCGTTAAATCTGCCCTTGTAGATTTGGGCAACGGGAAAAGCCTTCAAATCCTAGCCAAAAATCAATCTGAAAAAAATATTTATGTAAAAAAAGTCCAGCTGAACGGGAAACCCGTCGCAGATTTCAAGCTAAGTCATCAAGCATTATTGCAGGGTGGCTTACTTGAATTTGAGATGACAGAGCGTTTCTAAAAACCTGAAGCGAATTAATTAGTAAAACAACACGTTTAGTGCTGGTTTTTGCCTTTTCAGAGCATCAATATCTTTTGCTCTAAGTCTTGTGTTATAACATTTTAAATGTTTCAAAGCAGGCAGTTGATCTAGTGGGCTTAGTTTTCTAACACGTGTATTAAATATTGAAACTTCTTCAAGTTTATGGAGACCTGCCAACGGTTTCAACGACTTAATCTGAGTTCCGCCGGCATTGAGCACTTTGAGATTTGTTAGTCCTTCCAATGGGCTAAGATCGCTTATTGGTGTGCTTTCGATATTTAATACTTCAAGCTGTTTCAGGCCGGAAAGTGGTTGTAAGTTTACCACCGGACTACCCGAAATTTGCAGCTGCTTAAGCCATTTCTTATCTGATAACGGACTCAAGTCGGTAATAGCGGAAGCATTTACGCTTAATTTTTCAAGAAAAGGAAGCTTACCCAAAGGCATCAAACTTACAAATCCGGATCCCTCAATTTCAATTTCCTTTAAGTCTGCTATTTGCTGCAGCTGTTGTGCATTTGGATTTACATTTACTGGAACTTTATCAGCAAAAACTGCTCGCCAGGCTTCTGTAAGATTTCCCCACCACATTTGCAAATCTTTGGTCTGATAGATAATTAAAACATTAGGCTGTAATGCTTTAAGTTTTTGAGCTTGCTGAGCCACAACCCTGCTTTCATCAGCATTAACAAGCTCCAGCTGATCCAGATTATGAAGTGGCTCCAGAGATTCGACGCGTGAATTAGAAATATTAATGGTTTCAAGATTTTGCAAATTACTGAGTGGCCTCAAATCAGCAATACGGGTATTAGAAACATCCAGCAATTTCAAAAAAACCAAACTCGACAAAGGCGACAGGTCTGTTATTTCGGTGCGCGGAAGCCAGAGCTGCTCGAGCAACGAAAGCCGGGAGATCGGTTCTAGCTGCTGAAGATAGGTGTTATCGCTCAGATTCAATGCTTTGAGGTTAATAATTTGATGCAGCTCTTCAGTTCCCGGATTACTACTGATCCCGCTTTGCTCTGCCAATATCGCCCTCCAATAAATTGGCAGCGAATCCCACCAGTCTTTAAGCGCTTCGGTTTCGTAAATCACAAGTACTTCTGGTCGTTCCCGCATAAATACAAGGGCTTGTTCGCCAGTAATTTTACTATGATCGCAGTAGATTTTGGTCAATTTTGGCAAAGCTTTTAATTTTTCCAGGCTATTTACCGCGGTATAACTCACCTGCAAAACGGATAGTTCCTGCAGCTGTTTAACAGCATCAATTTTTACTACATCCGTATGATCCAGATTTAATAATTGAAGGTTTTGCATGTCGCTGAGTGGCTCAATATCAGACACATTCGTGTTGCTCACATCTAGCAATTGCAGATTTACAAGCTTACTAAGCGGCTGCAAATCAGATATCATCGTCCCTGAAAGCCTCAAAGCTGTGAGGTTTTTTAGCGCCGAAAGCGGAGTTAAATCTTCAACAGCAGTGTTGAAACAATACAGTTTTTCCAGCTGCCTTAAATAGCGCATCGTTTCCAAATCGCGCAAAGGTGTATTAAAGGCATATAACTCCCGGATATTAATGGAATACTGCAAGGGATTCAGGTCGCTTACCTGAGTATTACTGAAATAAATTGCCTCTAGTTTATTCAAATTTCGCAGCGGCGAAATATCATCAATCGGTGTATTGCTAAAATTAATCAATTGTAATTCTGTAAGTTGAGCAATTGGCTCAAGATCAGCAAAATGGGTTTTGTAGGCAATATTTATTTCCTTCAATTTTGTAAACGACCGAAGCTGAGCATAAACAGGTGAAAGATCAGCCGGAATGGTATCGGGCAACCACTGTAGTGTGGTGTCGTTCAAAAACACAATGGTATCAGGCCGGTGCCCAAAAAGTTTATCGCGCATAGCCATCTGAAGCGTGTCTTGATCAACAATCATAAAACTGTCGTTTCGGACTACGGTATAGGGCCTTAACGCAACAAATGCATCTGCTGATAAGTGCAAAATATCAGTAACCGGAAGCGTATCATAGACCAAAACATTTTCTCCGAAGAAAGTCCTCCATTCAAACGCCATGGTATTCCACCAATTGCGTAATTCTTCTTTTTCATTGAGTTTGGTGGTGTAAAAACTCACGATTTTGAGATCTTTTTTAAAAGGATCAAGATTGATCTCCACAAACCGTTCGCGGCTGTTGCTCACTGTGTCATTTTGCACAGTAATTCCTTCGAGCTGCCGAACTAAACTAACTTTAAAAAACAAGGCACCATCAGCATTGGCAAACTGCTCAATTTGCTGGATATCAAATCGAAATTCAACAGTTTTAAAAAAGAAATCCACATCTTTCAGGTAAGCCTGCACGTCTTTATTGACAAGTGTTTCGCGATTTTCGTCCAGGTCATCTTCCACCTGCACTTCAGCATCACGAAATATTTTTGCATAGCTTTGATTGATAACAATTTCCTTTTCCTGCACTGTTGCCGCTGAATCGCCCAGAAAATTTAGTGTTCCTTCCAGAAATTCTACTAATTGCCGGCATTCCTCCTTATACTGTTCAATGGCCTCAGGATTGATTTCCTGATCCTGCGAAAAACCTGAAGTGCCGATAATCAGCAACAACATCAATAAGGTAAAATTTCTCATGGCTGGTAAAACATTAAAAGTTTTTCTTTTTCATTCTCAGTTACATACATCAAATTAGAAATCAGCCAACCGGTATTATTTCCGCTTCGGTTAAACCAGCTGACTTCAAAGTACCAATTATCGATTTGAAAGATATGGAATTTAAGCTTATCCACACTTTTGAACTTCAGGTTTCCCTTTTTCACTTCATAAAAAAACAAACTGAGGTAATCGGGCTGAAAATCTTTGGAAGCATAGTATTCAATCACTTCTGGTTGTTGGAAGGCTTTATAAATATTCATAAAATCCAGTTCGTGACTCATAGGATGCAAAAAATGCTTTTCGCGTTCGGCCATTTCGCCCGCCGGAAACAATTTGCTGAAAGCCGGATAATATACATTGGTTAGCACCCATTTCGATCCCAGATTTTCCTTTTCAATCATTAAAATCAGGATAATTTGAACTTCCCTGCCCTGATGCTGAAAAGTTGTTGAAACCTCGGCATACCAGCGTCCTCCTGTGAAGCGAAGAAAACTGGAATCGGAATCTGTAAGGTCTTCAATAAAAAAGTCGCGCAAGCTACCCGTAGTTCTTGGGTTTTCTTTGTCGAATAATAATGGCAGCAACTCACTGCGTTTTTCCTGCTCGCGCCAGGCCGGATTGGATGGAAACAACTTTTTCCCAAACTGATCTTCTTCGTTGTTGAACCGGCTAAAAAACTGGCTCATCTGCTTGGTCATAGCATAAAGTGCAGTTTCATCAACCTGAGTATTGCCAATCCCGCGGTTTTGTGCACTGAGGTTAATAGCCGATGACAACAGTAAAAGGCTTACAAACAGTATCAAAGCCAATCTACACAAAACATTTCTTTTGCAACTATTAACCATATTTTCAATGAACCCCGTCCGGATTATCTCCGAACGGGGTTGCTTTTTTTCTGTTCAGACCAATGTTATTTACTTGTTTCTTTCACGCGCATATCGCCCAGCAATACATCCCAGAAACCAATGATACGACCACCAATCTGTGTTTCCTTACGTTTCACATATACGGTGATGTCTTTCTTAGTGGTATCTTCATACACCAAGCCACCTTCTTTATCGTAGCCTTTAAATTTCTGAAAAATCGTGATTACACCCACATAGGTTCCGTCGGGTTGGCGTTGCAGATCGCTTACGTATTCAATCTTAAACCATTCAATTTCAACACGATCGTAGTTTAAACGCATCAATCTTTCAAAATACTGACGCACTTTGTAGTAAGCCACCTCAGGACGAGCCAGCGAAGAAACACCAATTTCGGCACCGGCCATAAAAAGTTCTTCGGCACGATCAATCACGCGATTGGCCTCGCTCCATGGCGTGGTTTTGCTGCCGATTATGCTGATGTATTTACTCAGGTCGCGCACTTTTTCCAGCGCCAGGCTGTCGATGGCTTGTTTTCTTTCGGGGCTTAGATCATCCTGAGCCTGAACAATATTAATTGAAAACATGCCGATCATTACGGCTATTATGATTTGTATCTTTCTCATTTGCTTACTTTTTAATCAGTTCCAACTCAATAATTTTTCCATTGCCATCGTACTTAACCTGCTCAATGCGGTTATTGTAAACCTTTTGATCCTTCAGGTAATTCAGGTATTTGCTGATTGTTGTCGGGCGGTCATAATCGTTGAACCCGCCTGCCTGACTAATAATCACCAAAACAGGTACATCAGGAGAAGCAAACAGGCTTAATGCACGTTCAATTTTTTCATTTGCGGTATTGATATCGGGTGCAGCAGCAATTGCCAAAAACTGACTTTCGACACTATTATATTTTGCTGCTTCGCGCTGTTTTCGGGCTTCCTCTTCCTGCCGTAATCGCTCCTCTTCGGCCTTGCGCATGGCTTCGGCACGTTCGCGCGCAAGCATATCTTCCACCTGATCCATCAGACTGATAACATTTTCGTCCTGCAAATTCCATGATTTAATAGTAGCAAAACGTCGTTCTTTTTCTTCTAAAGTCCAGGTGGTTTCGTCATTAAGCATTGCAGTAAGATCTTTAGTTGCCTGATCTACGCGCGCTGCATATTCGGCAGCCGCCTGTTCGCGTGCCAGTTTTTTCTTGCTTTTACATCCTGTAGTGCCTCCCAACGTCATCGCGACTATCAACAGTATCAATCCGATACGCTGAAAGGAAATGCTAGCTTTTGTCATTTGCATAAGTTTTAAAATTTTCCGTTTTATAATTAACTCCAGAACAGCAAAATTATTGATTTTTAAAATGATTTTAAGGATTTTAAAGAAATATACGGTTTTCCGTATTCAAATTCCTGTTTATAATTCGTTTTTCATCCTAATTTTGTTGTCTCATGAGGCATTATAACATTCCAATTTTTATGCCAGAAATGGCTTGCCCGCATCGCTGTGTTTTTTGCAATCAGGCATCCATTAGCAGTCAGCTGCATGCGCCAGGCGAAAAGGAAATTCATCAAAAAATTAAGGCTCACCTTAAAAGCTTTAAAACCGAAAATCGATTGGTTCAGCTGGCTTTTTTTGGAGGAAATTTTACTGGACTACCAATAAAACTGCAAAAATCATATCTTCAACTTATCCAGCCCTATTTGGAAACAGGGTTGATTTCGGGAATAAGGTTAAGCACGCGCCCTGATTGTATCGACACAGAGAATCTTCAATTGCTTAAGGATTTTGGCGTTACACATATCGAGCTGGGGGCACAATCGACCAGCGATAAAGTTTTGCTGGCAAGTGGTCGCGGACACCTACGTGATGCTATCGTTAGTGCATCTCAGCAAATTTTGGCTGCCGGCTTTGTGCTCGGGCTTCAAATGATGATCGGCCTGCCCAAAGACGATACTGAAACCACCATGCAAACAGCCCGCGATCTGCTTGCGTTTGGAGCAAATGAGACGCGCATTTATCCTTGTTTGGTAATAAAAGGCACTGAACTTGAGGAACTTTATCGAACCGGAAAATACCAGCCGCTGACACTTGATGAAGCAGTGGAACAAACAGCCAGTCTTTATACCTTTTTTGAAGAGAATGAAATAAAAGTGTTGCGCATGGGTCTGCATCCTTCAGAAGATTTGAACACTGATGCCCTGGTTGCAGGTCCGTATCATCCGCAATTTGCTGAGCTTGTCTATTCTAAATTGTGGGAAAAACAATTCGAAAATTACACATTATGGCCTAAAGCTAAGGCCATTGAATTACTGGTGTCGCGCAACCAAATTAACCATGCTGCAGGTTTCAAAAGTCAGAATAGAAAGCTTCTTGAAAAAAAATATCGGAAGGTTCATTTCAAGGCAGATGAATCGCTGACTGGTCGCGCGTTCAAAATTAAAATTCACGAATTATGATGGTGATTGCAGACGGCCGAATGCCAGAAAAGGCCAAAAAGCAACTGGCAAAACTCGCCAAACCACTATGGCTTGAACCATCACCTCAAGTATATGATTCTATTTCGGCTCATCCGGATATTTTCTTTTGTCAGCACCCTGAAGTTCTGATTGCTGCACCTGAAATTTCTGAAAAAACCAAAAAAGAACTCGACAGGGCCAAAATCAACTGGATCAGTGGGAAAAAAAACCCCGGTTCAAAATATCCCGAAACAGCGCTTTATAATGCTGTTGCACTTTCAGACCTTTTAATTCACAATATAAAACATACCGACAGAATAATTCTAGATCATTATAAAACTCTTAATTATCTAAATGTTAATCAGGGCTATACGCGCTGCAACCTGATTAGTTTGGATGAGCAGCATTTTATTTGTTCAGACAAAGGTATTTCTCAAAAACTTGAAAATATTGGCAAATCCGTGCTTTACATTGACCCTTTACAAATCAGATTAGCTGGTCATAACCACGGTTTTTTTGGGGGTTGTTGTGGAATTTGGCAACAAAAATTAATACTTTGTGGCAATCCTGTTCATTTAAAGGAATACGAAAATCTTGTCTGCTTTACCCAAAAAGCCGATTATCAAATCGTTTCGCTCAGCGATGAGGTCCTGACAGATGTTGGGAGCCTGTTGTTTATCGCTTAAATGAGATAAACCAGAATCGGAAGACAAAATACCATTTCTCCGGCAAAATGCAAAAGACGTAATTTGGAGAGATTATTTCGGTTTAGAAACAAAAATGCAAAAATAATCTCCATAGTTAACAGGACAAGAAACGCTTTAGCAGCTGTTCTGTCACTCAAAAAGAGCAAAACGGATGTAAATACAAGCTGCAAAACTAAAGTCGATAACAATAGTTTTCTTGTTTTTTGTGACCCCAAGCGAGTTGCCAAGGTGCTATTTTGCTGTTTTAAATCAGTTTCCCGTTCATCGAAAGCAATAAAACTTGTTTCCCACCAAACGAGCATTGTATAGCTTACAAATATCATAAAGACATGTATATCACCGGTTGTTTCTTTGTGTTGTAGTGGTCCAAGCCATACACCAATGCTGTATATCAGTGCAATCTGAACTTCCTTGCAGCCATATTTTATTTGAAAAACAGCAGCGCTAACCAATACAATATGCATCAATGCGAAAAATGCCAGTAAAACCTGCAGCTAACCACATTTGTGAAGTCGCAAACCGATAAAAATAATTAAACCAGTAAGGCTTGTCAACAGCAATACAAAAACCAACCTTTTAAAATGCTGTTCGTGAAACTGATGTCTGAGGTTTTTTAGCCTTCCGCAATTCAATCGCGCATCGAACAAATGATCCAGCGTGTAAACAGACCACACAGCCAGACCCAAACTTACCACCCACCACAAACGGCAAGCCGTAAACTCACACAAAGGATGCAACAGAGCATTTACAAATCGACAGCCTGCTACAACATGCAGACTAAATTTTTCGATCAATGCAATGATTTTTCGCATCTAAAGCCTTCTTTGTAAGGCCTAAAAAATAAATGCTTATCCCTATTAGCTTGACAGCTTTTGCTGAATGCGATCGCGGACATTGCTGGCCAAACTTTCGTAGGAATGATTTTCTGGATAAACAGGCTCAAGAAACTCTACCCGTATTTTTTCCAGGGTTTGGAAAAACTGCCTCGGTGGCAGGCGGTCAAATGCTCCGTTGATGGAAACCGGCACAACAGGCACTTTCAATTCACTTGCCAAAATCGCAAAAGTTTTTTTGAAATCGCCGAGATGGCCGTTCGCGGTACGTGTGCCTTCTGGAAAATGATCAGGTTTTTCTGAAGACGCAACACCTCTCCCATTTTCTCTGAATGGAAGCTTTTTAAATCGCGGTTCAAATCCATGATAATGATATTGTTGCGATTAGCTAAAAACTTCAGCCAGGTAGGACGAATATGTTTTTCCTTGGCATAAAATACGTGCCACGAACCCGTTTATAACGTAAAACAGAGGCTACAAACATCCCGTCGAAAAAGCTTTGATGGTTTGGCGCCAGTATAAATGGTCCTTGTGGAAGATTTTTTTGCCCAACAGTCTGAAAACGAAAATAAGTCTTGAAAATGCACGCGACAACCAAACAGCAAGATTTCCCGTAAACCAGGTGGCAGGTAACTGCAGCTGAACTTTTTCGCGCAGGATTTCAGCCCGTAATTGATATGGGAATCTTCCATACGGGCTTTATTGGCAGCAATCCATTTACCTCAAAGCCAACACCGTAGCAAAATTCGCTGTTAGCTCTTGTGGTTCAATCTTTTAGCCCAAAGGTTTGATCAATCCAGGTTTGAAGACTGATTTTACAAAGAGTCAAACCCAAATCATGCTCAATATGGTCTGTTGGCAGCGCTTCGTTGTTTCCTTTCTCTGTTTCAACAAAATTAGCCAGCATTTCATAAACCGGATTATCAATTTTGATAGCAGTTTGTTGAGTTGTCTTATTTTCCTTAGCCAGATCAGCCAGAAGAAAACGCTGAAGTTTTCCAAGGCGTGTCCGTGGCAACTCTTCATTGGTAAGGTGAATCCGGTGAATGCGTTTATAGGCAGACACTTTTTCGTTAAATGGCTTCAACAGTTCTTCACGCAACTTTTTCTCCAGCTGATTCGCAGGAAGATTATCAGATTTACTGGAACGACAAGCAGCTGAAGCTGATCATTGGCATGAAAACAGCACATTCCAGCACCAGTTCAGGCTGAAGCAACTCTGTTTCGAGTTCAGCCGGATTAATATTTTTTCCGTTTGATAAAATAATAATCTCTTTTTCCGGCCTGTGATAAACAAAAAGCCATCTTTATCCAAATAGCCCAGATCACCGGTATGCAGCCAACCGTCCTTGATCACAGCGGCCGTTTCTTCCGGTCTTTTGTAATAACCTTTCATGATATGCGGCCCGCGTGAAGTTATCTCTCCATCTACAAGCCTGAGTTCTGTTCCTTCAACCACATGACCCGGCGAACCAATTTTTACCCTTCCGGGCTGGGTAAAGGTGATCATCGGAGCGGCTTCGGTCATTCCGTAGCCTTCAAGCACTTCGAAACCAAGTGTTTGAAAATCGCCTCCAACCACAGGATCAAGCGCTGCACCACCTGAAACTAAAAACTCAACAGCTCCGCCAAATTTCTGATGTGCGGCTTTAAAAATCTTTTTCGAGAAGACTTTTGACTGCAATTTCGCTGCCACCTTGAAGAGCAATCTGGCTACAGCACTTTTGTCAATTTTGCTTTTTATGCCCTTGTGAATTGCAGCATACAATCGCGGAACACCAATAATGATGGTAATTTTATTGTCCTGCAAAGTTTTAAGAATGTCTTCCGTTTTTAAGGAAGGACTGATTGCGATCGTAGCTCCTAATGACATCGGGATAACGAGCGTTCCGGCCAAAGGGAAAATATGATGCAAAGGCAACAGCACCATTACACGAGAATTGTGATGATAAATTTTTATCCCTTTTGAAACGGCATCCACATTTTGCTTGAGGTTGCGGTAAGTTAGCATCACGCCTTTTGGGCTGCCCGTTGTGCCACTGGTGTAAATAATAACAGCAGTATCGTCAGGTTGATATTCCGGCATTTCCCCTATTTCATCAGTTGAGTTTTCTGACTCAAATTTTTTGGGAAGTATTATAAGATTTGTCTGGATATCAGCCAGATAAATAGCCTCATGCATTAGTTTGGAACCTTTTTCGGAGCAGAAAACCACTTCAGGGGCCGAATCCTTTAGAATATAAGCCACTTCGGAGGCGCTGGCCATAAAATCAACCGGAATTACAACGCCTTTGTGTTTCCAAACCGCATAAAATGCTATTGCCCAGGCAGGAGAATTTTCGGCAAAAAGCACGGCATGCGATCCCGGATTTAGCGTAAATTGCTTTGAAAAATGCCAAATGTGCGAAAAGAATCGCTGATAGGAGATTGCCTGATCTCCGTACTGAATAGCCAGCTTGGGGCCATGGTTTTTGAGCATAAAATGGTTGAGCTTCGTATAACTTAAGTTTCTGAGTACAAAAATAGGTTAATAATTACTGCTTAGGGGTTTAAAACTACTTTTGGCTGGATTTATTTGCTTAAAAAAACTTAATAATGACTAACTTTGAGCAAATTATAGCAATATGAACCGAAAAATTGCCTTGTTCATTTTCTTTTTTATCGCATATAACAGTGTTTTCCCGCAATCTGCTTTTATCCCGCCCCCACCTGATTATGATAATGAAACGTACTGGTATTCAAATGATTCAAAAACTGTTACGCATGCCGTGGATATCTTTTATGTATATCCCACCTTAGGAACTGCTTTTAAGGATAGCCTGGGTCGCGAGATGATTTACACCGATGTTTCGAAAACGGATGAACGACTTGCAGCAATTGGTAATCAACGCTTTAACAAGGAAGTTTATGCAGGTGACGAATTTAACTTTTTCTCACCATATTACCGGCAGATTACGATGGCCGTATATGAGGATTCGCCGAATGATTACAGGCTTAAAGCAAAAAGTCAAATCCCTGTAAACGATATTGCAACCGCATTTCAATACTATTTAAATAACATCAATCAGGGACGGGCTTTTATTTTGCTCGGGCACAGTCAGGGTTCATCTGTCTTACTCGAATTGCTCAAAAATCACCCCCACCCTGAAGATTTTAGCCAGATGGTTGCTGCTTATCTGATCGGCTGGCAAATTACGGAAGATGAACTGGCTGAATATCCTGAGCGACTCAAACCAGCCCAAAATGCAGACGACACCGGGGTGATTATTCTGTATAATTCACTTACAAACATTAAAGCAAAGTCGCCGCGAATCAATCAATCCGTTGTTTGTATCAACCCGCTAAACTGGAAAACAGATGCAACACCTGCCGACAAATCTGAACATCTGGGTATTGTTCGTTTCAACAAAGTTAAAGCTGCGTATGATACAATTCCACATTTTACGGGCGCCTATATTCATGATCATTACCTGATTTGCCCTGATGTGGATCCTTCTACCGTTTTCCAGGAATCGTTGAAAGAATTGTTTCCGTTGGGTAATCTGCATTTTATGGATTCTTGGCTTTATGCTGTAAACCTGAAAATAAACATGCTAAACCGCTCTAAAAAATTCTTGAATCCCTAATCATTGAAAAGGAGCTGACTGAATGCCAACTCCTTTCAAACCAATATATTCACTAAAATTAAACAAATACAAGCTGTTTACATCAGATCGCGCTCCACATCTTTGTCTCCTCTTCCGGAGAGGTTGATGACGCTAAGCTGATCTGATTTTCCGCGTAACAATTTCATTGCCAGCGCCACAGCATGCGAAGATTCAATGGCAGGAATAATTCCTTCCAGATGACTTAAAAGCTTAAAGGCTTCGATAGCTTCAGCATCAGTAATCAGGTGATAATGTGCTCTTCCGGCATCTTTGAGCAGGGCGTGTTGCGGGCTGATACCCGGATAATCCAATCCGGCAGCAATGCTGTATGAAGGATAAACTTCATTGTTTTCGTCGGTGAGGGCATAAGAATACGTACCCTGAAACACACCCGGTTTTCCCAAGCTTAGTGTTGCAGCCGTTTGCCCCAGTTCACCTGTTCCGCCACCTTCAGCAGCATGAATGGCCACTCCTTCGTCGTACAGAAAATCGTTAAAAAGCCCAATAGCATTGGATCCTCCCCCTATACAAGCCAAAATATTGTCCGGAAGGCGACCTTCAACTTCGATGATCTGCTTTTTGGCTTCCTTGCCAATTACGCTTTGAAAATAGCCTACCATGGTAGGATAAGGATGCGGCCCCACCTGCGATCCCAGCAGATAAAATGCATCCGGATTTTCGATATAATAACCCAAAGCAGCATCCACAGCGTCTTTCAGCGTTCCTCTTCCGGCTGAGGTGAGAATCAATTCGGCTCCCAGCAGTTTGATACGACTTACATTCATCTTCTGGCGTTCGGCATCTTTGGCACCCATAAACACCTTGCATTTGATGCCAAAAAGCGCAGCTGCCGTGGCTGTTGCCACACCATGCTGACCCGCACCCGTTTCGGCAACAATTTCGGTGGCTCCTAATCTTTTGGCCAGTAAAATTTGTCCGATCGTATTATTGATTTTGTGCGAACCCGTATGATTTAGATCTTCGCGTTTGAGGTAAATCCTTGAACCAATATAATCCGATAAACGACTGGCATAAAAAAGCGGAGAAGGTCTGCCAACAAAAGTTTTGAGGTAATGCGCAAATTCTTTTTCAAAACTTTTTTGCTGGGTATGATAAGCAAATTGCTCTGCCAGCTCCAGTAGTTTACCCTCCAGTACCGGAGGTACATACATGCCTCCAAATTCGCCAAACCGGCCGTTTACAGATCCCAGATTCTGTTGTGTAGTTGTATTTCCGTTTAAAATGATATTTTCCATTTTGTTAAGTTTTTTTGAATGAATAATTTTTGTGATCGAAGTAGAAAAAGCTTTTCAGACAGCTTCACCATCGAAAAATCACTTTTTTTATCCAGCTAAGTACGGTTGCATTCATGGCAATTAAAAAATTAAGTCAAAAAAAATGGCCGGAGGTTTTCACTCCCGGCCATCTATTGTTAATCGAACAGACACAAAGTAGTTACTTCCCTATTTCGGATCGAAAGGAAGCCACCACCAAAAGCTGTTCATTTGAGTCATTTTCATGGCGCTAAAATACATGTTTTGAATTGTGCAAAGAAGCATTTATATTGCATTTTTAACAACGAGTTATTTTAAATCAAGCCCCTTCAACCAAAAAACCCACTCAACAGCAATTAGTTAGAGTGGGTTTTTGTAGCCCACCAGGACTCCGAACCTGGATCTAGTTGGAGACTTCAATTCTATCCCTTGGGAACATAGGGCCCAAAAATTGAGGCTGCAAAATTAGCCAAAAATTAGTTCTGACAAAGACCGTTTTTCACTTCAAAAATCCATGTAACGCCTTTCACTAAAATGAATTTCGGTGTAAGTAAATCAGTGATAGCTGCCAAATCGGTTTATAATCAGGATCGGCAAATAAAGCCGAAGTGATCAAAAAATCCGCGCTGTTGACCGGTTGCTGGCGGTAGGCACATTATAGAGCACACTCAATCGCAAAGTGCCTTCCACGTCCACATCATGCGGCTGGCTGGTCTAAATAGGATCCCAAGAAAAATAAACACTTGGAAATCGATTTTACCTTCTGCGATGAGCTCCTAACTGCTGATCGCCACCCCAAAGGTCCTGATTTTTAAACGACTCACATCATCCAAAACGGTTGCAATGAGTTTCGGTGGTACCGGTGGCAAAAAATCGATGGTCTTTAGTTTTCCTTGTTGTGTTCCACCCAATCAGGCAGGTCTTTTTACGGTTGTCGTGAGGCTACCAGTGCAATATTAAGTTTTTCATAGGTTCTGGTTTAGATAGGGCAAAGGTGAAAAAAAGACGATTTACATCCGGATGCAACGTCTTTTAGAATATCATTTAAACCCTTGTATTAATGACCATCCGGGCCAACCATTTTGAGTTTATCACCTGTTTCGTCCACCACTTTTCTCAAAAACTGCTCGCTATATCCAGGAAACTCAACATGAGGATTCTGAAATCCGGGATTACGGGTTTTTACATTGCCATCCATAAATTTCATAAACAGCTCCTGATAAAGGTGTTTGTAGGAATTAAAAGTACGCGTCACCTGATCAGTGCTGTAATCTGTAAGATAAGCAACCGCTTTGGACGGATCTTCCTTATACATTTTTAATGCCGCTTCGTCAGCAGCCGGTGTACGTTCGATAAACATGGCTTCGAGGCCGTCGCGCACTTTGTTCACATCTGGTTGAATCATATTATAACGGGTGTAGGCCAGATTTGAAACCATATTGGTGATCCAGAAAAGCGAGGTTTCTGACCATTCCATCATGGCGCCATTTCCTCTTTCAATATGATGAGGATTTTCGGTCATACTGGAGTACAAAGGCATATAAACGGTTGCATTAGCATCATCCACACCCCACCAGATGATTCCACCAATTTCGTCGGGAAGCCAGCTGCGCGACTGTGTTACAAATGAAAAACCTGTTTGTTGGGTAGCAGTGGCACGTTCATTTACATAGGTGATCCCGTCAACTTTCCAGGTGAGCGGACGCCAGCGATAAGGCAATCCGTGCGGGCCTGCGCCAAAGTCGGCACTCATATCGAGTTCAGTATCCTGCAGATAATCGCGCATAAACATCATCATATCATGTACTGAAATTTTTGCTTCAGGTTTTACCCACAAAGGCATACGGTTAGTGGCATATTTGTTTGGGTTTGGTGTTCCGTCTTCAAATTTTTCATCGTGCTCGATATTGCCTTTCACATATTCCCAATAATCGTCCATACCTTCAGAAACCCTGTTGAACATTGTCCAAACACGCATATCGCAGAAACGGGCTCCACCAAAATCAACCGGAGCATAGGTGTCGGAAAAACTGAAATGTTTGTCTTTGCCTTCATACCACCCTTTGTCACGTGCAAAAGTGATAACGTCTTCACATAAACCACTTCCACATCTGCATTCATGATTTTATCGATATCTTTTGAAGTAATCGACTGTTTGCCATTTTCGAGCGGGAAAGTCATGATACGTGCCTGATTGGCATGACCGCTCACATAACCATCAGGAATGCGCAAAGCCACCCACAAAAGTCCTTTGTTGACATTAAGCATTTGTCCGGTTTTTTTGTCCTTTTGCATATTAACCCCTTTTCCTATCAGCTCCATGATCCAAACTTCGTCCTTATCGGCAATGCTAAAGGATTCACCTGAGCTGTAATAGCCATATTCGCTGGTAAGTTCATGAATAATGCGAATGGCATCGCGGGCCGAAGTTGCCCTTTGCAAGGTTGTATAAATTAGGCTGCCATAATCCATAATTCCGGTAGAATCCTGCAATTCAGGACGTCCGCCATAGGTGGTTTCACCAATTGCAACCTGATGCTCATTCATGTTTCCGACCACATTGTAGGTGCGTGCAGCCTGAGCAATTTGTCCGAGGTATTTACCGGTATCCCATTCATAGATATCCATCATGGTACCTTCGGGATGCTCGCCAGCCGGCCAGTGATACAGTTCGCCATAAAGCACATGCGAATCGGCAGCATAGGTGATCATGGTAGAGCCGTCGGTGGAGGCTCCTTTAGTGACAAGATAATTGGTGCAGGCCATCGCCTGATTAAGCGTCAGGAAAGCCATTCCGGCTATCAGCCAGGAAAACAAAAGTTTCTTCATAAGTAAGGATTTATGTTACGATTTTGAAACAAAAATAAGCTTTTTTTAATACTTGCTTCCGGGATCTGTTTTTAAAGCAAGGCAAAAAAAATGCGGGCCTCGAAGCCCGCACATCACATAAAATGTATGGTATGAAAAAGATTATTCTTTGATCAGCTCAAGATTAACCTGAATATCAACATCTTCACCTACAAGAAGTCCGCCAGCTTCAAGCGTATTGTTCCAGGTAAGTCCATAATCTGTGCGATTGAGCGATCCGCTTACCTTAAATCCGGCGCGGGTGTTGCCCCATGGGTCTTTTACCTGACCGTTGTAGCGTACATCTAATTCTACTTCCTTGGTGACACCATGCATGGTAAGATCACCGGTAAGGGTGTATTTATTACCACTTTTTTGTGTCATTTTTTTGCCAACAAATTCAATTGTTGGATAAGTAGCTACTTCAAAAAAGTCTGCGTCACGCAGGTGATTGTCACGCTTTTCGTTATTGGTATTTACCGAAGCAGCCTGAATGGTAAAAGAAACCGAAGCATCGGAAAAATCGTCCTTGTCTGCTTTGATTGTACCATCAAATTCCTGGAATTTTCCAGTAACAGTCGATACTACCATATGCGATACCTCAAAAGTAACATTTGAGTGTGAATGATCTATTTTCCAGTTAGTTGACTGTCCGAATGTAAGGATAGTCGCAAAAATTAACGCAAAAGATAAAATTGCTTTCTTCATGAATCTGAGTTTTTAGTTTGTTTACTTTTGTTTTCGAATTATTTGTTTAATGATTTATTCGTCATAATACTGGATGCTTAAACAAAACATTTTTCACATTGTTCAACAATACTTGATTTTCTTATGGCCGGAATATACCTCCACATCCCTTTTTGCAAACAAAAATGTCATTACTGTAATTTCTTCTCTATAGCTTCCCTAAAGCAAAAACCCGACTTTTTAAATGCCCTTAAACGCGAAATTGCAATTCAAAAAGCATACTTAAAAAACGAAGCTGTTCAAACCATTTATTTTGGCGGAGGAACGCCGAGTATGCTCGAAAAAGCAGAACTGAACAGCATACTGGAGGAGTTGTATAAACATTACAATATACATCCGGATGTAGAAATCACTTTAGAAGGTAATCCTGACGATCTGAGCCGGGAAAAACTTGAAATCCTTGCCCAATCAGCCATAAACCGTCTGAGCATTGGGATACAAAGCTTTTTTGATGATGATCTGCACTATCTGAATCGCGTACATTCGGCCGACCATGCGAAAACAGTTATTAACAACGCATTAGACGCTGGTTTTGAAAATCTTACAATTGATTTAATTTATGGCATCCCAACACTTACAGATGAAAAATGGCAGCAAAACATTGACTATTTTCTGGCCTCCGGCATTAAACATTTGTCAGCCTACGCCTTAACCGTTGAACCCCGCACGGCTTTGGCACATCTTATCAATAAGGGCAAACTCAAAGCTGTTGATGAACAGCAATCCATAAGGCATTTCGAAATGCTGATGCAACGCATGGAGTCTGCCGGTTTTGTGCATTATGAAATCTCTAATTTTGCCAAACCCGGCCACTACAGCAAACACAACAGTCTGTACTGGATTGGCGGCAATTATCTGGGGCTGGGGCCTTCGGCGCATTCGTACAATGGCATTTCGCGGCAATGGAATGTTTCGCATCTCACCAACTATATCAATAAAGCCGGACAGGCCGAAAGTATTTTTGAGAAGGAAGAACTTACACTTGATCAGCGCTATGATGAATATGTGATGACTTCGTTGCGAACCAGCTGG
>JAGYNM010000032.1 GCA_018399335.1 Bacteroidales bacterium
GTACACAAATCAGATGTAGGTGGTGTTGTGCTTAACATCAATAGCCCCGAAAAAGTTACTGAAGAGTTTAACCGTATGATGCAAATCCGGGAAACAACAGCAATACTGATGCAGCCAATGCTAAAGGGAACTGAACTTTTTGCCGGTGCCACACGCGAAGATAAGTTTGGACATCTGGTGTTTTTTGGACTGGGAGGCATTTTCATTGAAGTGTTAAAAGACGTAGCTTCTGGCTTGATCCCCATCAACAAAAATGAGGCTAGCAATATGATTCAGTCTATAAAAAGTTATCCTATCATTAAAGGTGTCAGGGGTCAGGAAGGCATTAATGAGGAAGCCCTTCAACAGATTATTATGCATTTATCGGCTTTGCTGCAAGCAGCTCCTGAAATAGCAGAAATGGATCTCAACCCTCTCCTTGGAAATGCGAGTCAGGTGGTTGCTGTGGACGCCCGTATCAGGATAAAAAAGTAACAGAAAAATGAAAAGAAACGATAGGATTGTTATCCTAGTCATTTTGTTGATTAGCGCAGCTTTTATTTGGCTACCCGGCTTAGCTTCAGCTTACGAAAAGCTCAATCAGGAACATGGCATTCTGATGAGTTTTGCAAAATTTGCTGTGCTATCCACCTTCGGCGAGTGTTTGGCATTGCGTATAAAAACCGGCAAATACAACCGTAAAGGCTTTGGAATAATCCCCAGAGCCATTGTTTGGGGATTTTTAGGCATTACCATCAAAATGGCTTTTGTAATCTTTGCCTCCGGAACACCTCAGTTGCTCAGCTACTTTGGTTGGCCTGAAGCAACCACATCATTGTCAGAAGGAATGAGCTTAATGGCTTTATTTACAGCGTTTAGCATCAGTACAGCCATGAACCTGACTTATGCTCCTGTGATGATGACCATTCATAAAATCACCGATACCCATATTCTTGAAACAGGCGGCACAATCCGAGGACTTTTAAGACCAATAGCTATCGGACGCATTTTCGCAAATCTTGACTGGAAAATTCAATGGAATTTTGTTTTCAAAAAAACAATTCCGTTTTTCTGGATACCAGCTCATACTATAACCTTTTTACTACCAGTTGATTATCAAGTGTTATTTGCTGCCAGTTTAGGCATTGCTTTAGGTTTAATCCTGAGTTTAGCAACACAGAAATAACCTGAAAATCCATAATTTCTTTCTGTTGTTTTATTCTAATAAAACTCCTCATCACT
The DNA here is from genome assembly GCA_018399335.1 of Bacteroidales bacterium. Classification (GTDB taxonomy): domain Bacteria; phylum Bacteroidota; class Bacteroidia; order Bacteroidales; family F082; genus UBA5536. The sequence goes on from JAGYNM010000032.1 coordinate 1,222, forward strand.
TGAATTCTGCTTTTTCTAAAACGATTATAAATAAGATCAAAATTGCAAACGATTGCACTAGCTTTAGATAAAAGCCTTATCTTTGACAGTGGCGCGTTAGCAAGCCCCGGAGCGCTTGTTCTGTATGGAAATTCTGCATAAATCACTGCATTTCAGCAAGCCAAAACTCCGGTGATAATTTTAGCAATTTTTAAAACAAAATATTATGCAGCATACACCTATTCCGGCAGAGACAGTAAAGACCAAAATCAAAGAAAGTGGTCTTGAAAAAATTGGTACGGCCTCCATCAGAGAAATCAAAAAACTTGTTGATACAATCGAAAAAGCGAGCGGCATCAAGTTTATTCGAATGGAAATGGGCATCCCCGGATTACTTCCTTCAAAAATTGGCACTGAGGCGCAAGTTGCCGCACTCCAAAGCGGAGTAGCAGCTAAATACCCTGACATACAAGGAATTCCACAATTAAAGGAAGAGATTTCCAAATTCGTAAAGAACTTTATGAATATTGCCGTTGATCCCGGAAGTTGCCTTCCAACTGTTGGATCTATGCAGGGAGGTTTTGCCGCATTTTTAACTTTAAGCCGCCTACACAAAGAAAGAGATACAACACTGTTTATCGACCCGGGATTTCCGGTTCATAAGCAGCAACACAAAGTGCTGAACCTCAAAATGGAAACTTTTGATGTGTACGACTACCGAGGTGATAAATTACGCGACAAACTCGAAAGTTATTTCAGCAAAGGACATATTCATTCGGTATTGTATTCAAACCCAAACAATCCTTCATGGATTTGTTTCACAGAGAAGGAATTACAAATAATTGGTGAGCTGGCCAATAAATACGATGTAGTGATTATGGAAGATCTGGCCTATTTTGGCATGGACTTCAGGAAAGATTTCAGCAAACCTGGCGAACCTCCCTATCAACCATCGGTAGCCAATTATACAGATAATTTTATACTTTTCATTTCCAGTTCAAAAGCTTTCAGCTATGCAGGCGAACGGATTGGGATGATGGTAATCTCCGATAAACTGTTTAACCGCCGTTTTCCGGATTTGAAAAACTTTTATGCGAATGATCTTTTTGGGCACACCATGGTTTTTGGCACCTTGTATCCATTGAGCTCAGGCACTTCGCATTCGGCGCAATATGCTTTGGCGGCAATGTTGAAAGCGGCAAACGACGGTCAATTCAACTTTGTGGAAGAAGTGAAAATCTATGGACAAAAGGCAGCAATAATGAAGCGATTATTCCTCGAAAACGGCTTCAATATTGTTTATGATAAAGATGAAGATCAACCCATTGCAGATGGTTTTTATTTCACTTATGCATATCCTGGTTTCAGTGGTGTCGATTTGTTGGAAGAAATGATTTACTATGGCATTTCGGCTATTTCACTTGATATTACCGGCAGCGAACGTCATGAAGGCATAAGGGCTTGTACTTCACTTATCAGCATGGAGCAAATGCCTGATCTGGAAGAAAGACTCAGGCAATTTCATAAAAATCATCCGGTAACTAAATAGTGAAGGTCTTTACAGGGATTTTTGAAAAGAATTATGTAAAGAGAGTCGGTCTTAGTAAGACCAAATAAAAACACTATTTAAACTGGTTATAAATTAGGCGTAATGAGGCATTTAGCAGGGCTACAATTGTTGAAAATAGCGCTAAAAACTGTAATTTCGTGCAATCGATAGCATTAACTTTTAAATAAAAATAATATGGCAAAAGTCAGAGGAGCCATTGTTGTTGACGTTGAGAAATGTAAAGGCTGCGAGGTTTGTATTCCGGCCTGCCCTACCGACGTTATCGCACTGGCTAAAGAAGTAAACGGCAAAGGATATCACTATGCTTACATGGAAGACCCTGAGGCGTGTATCGGCTGTTCAAACTGTGCCATCGTCTGTCCCGACGGTGTGATTACAGTGTATAAGGTTAAACTTTAACCTTTCATTGTCAAACAATTAAAAAATATTATAATGAGCGAATTAAAACTCATGAAGGGGAACGAAGCCCTGGCAGAAGCAGCCATCAGAGCTGGTGCTGATGCCTATTTTGGATACCCGATCACCCCTCAATCTGAGGTTATTGAATACCTCATGGCCGAAAAACCTTTCGACAGAACCGGAATGGTTGTTTTGCAGGCCGAAAGCGAAATAGCTGCCATCAACATGGTTTATGGTGCAGCCGGCGCAGGAAAAAAAGTAATGACATCTTCATCAAGTCCTGGGATCAGCCTTAAACAAGAAGGCATTTCCTACATTGCAGGAGCTGAATTACCCTGTTTATATGCCAATGTGGTTCGTGGCGGCCCAGGACTTGGAACTATTCAGCCTTCGCAAGCCGATTATTTCCAAAGCACCAAAGGTGGTGGTCATGGTGATTATCGTCAGATAGTGCTGGCACCTGCATCAGTACAGGAAATGGCTGATTTTGTGAGGGATGGATTTGATCTGGCGTTCAAATATCGTATTCCTGTACTGATTCTTAGCGACGGTGTGATTGGTCAGATGATGGAAAAGGTAGATCTTTTTGATCCAATCCCACGTCTTACTGACGACGAAATCAATGAAAAATATCCGTGGGCCACAACGGGTAAAAAATCAGGAACAGAGAGAAGAATCATCACTTCTTTGGATTTGGATAGTCACAAAATGGAAGAGCACAACCATAAGCTTCAAGCCAAATACAAAGAGATTACTGAAAAAGAAGTTCGATACGAACTTATCGACTGCGATGACGCTGAGTATATCTTTGTGGCTTATGGTTCGAGTGCACGTATTGCCCAAAAAGCGGTTAAACTTGCACGGGCAAAAGGAATCAAAGCAGGATTGTTCCGTTTGATTACGCTATTTCCCTTCCCTTCCGTTAAAATGTTTGAAATGTGTGGCAAAGGCATAAAAGGCTTCCTAGCCGTTGAAATGAGTGCCGGACAAATGGTTGAGGATGTTCGATTAGCTGTAAAAGGTTGCTCCAAAGTAGAACATTACGGACGCTATGGAGGCATAGTGCACACGCCGGAAGAAGTACTTGAAGCGCTTGAACAAAAAATAATAGGAGGTTAAAACCATGGCTGAAATAACACTGGAAGATATCATTAAACCCGAAAATCTGGTTTATACCAAAACAAAACTCATGACGGACAAAGTGCTAAGCTATTGTCCGGGTTGCGGTCATGGTACCGCCCACCGAATCACAATGGAAGTGATTGAAGAGCTGGGTCTGGAAGAACAAACCATTGGCGTGGCTCCTGTTGGATGTTCGGTACTTGCATATGAATTTATGAATATTGATATGCAGCAAGCTGCGCACGGACGTGCTCCGGCAGTAGCAACAGGTATTAAAAGAGTATGGCCAAAAAAAATCGTTTTCACCTATCAGGGAGATGGCGACTTGGCAGCTATTGGCACCAACGAAACCATACATGCCTGCAACCGTGGCGAAAACATTGTGATCATCTTTATCAATAACGGCATCTATGGCATGACCGGCGGACAAATGGCGCCTACAACACTTCCCGGTATGAAATCGTCGACCTCCCCTTTCGGTAGAGATGTACAAACGATGGGAAACCCCTTAAAAGCCACTGAATTAGTTGCACAATTACCTGGAACTTATTTTGTAACCCGGCAATCTGTACACACACCTGGAAACGTAAGAAAAACAAAAAAAGCAATCAAAAAGGCTTTCGAAAATCAACGTGACGGGAAACCTGGCGTTTCCTTTGTTGAGATAGTTTCCAATTGCAATTCCGGATGGAAAATGACACCTCGCGATTCCAATGTATGGATGGAGGAGAATATGTTTCCGTTCTACCCGCTCGGCGATATCAAAGTTGACGGTCAGTTACTTTAAGATGTTGAATTAAAAAACCAGAACAATGACTGAAGAATTAATTATAGCCGGATTTGGCGGACAAGGCGTACTCTCGATGGGCAAGATATTAGCTTACAGCGGTATTATGCAAGATCAGGAAGTAAGCTGGATGCCCTCCTATGGCCCAGAAATGCGTGGTGGAACAGCAAACGTAACCGTTATTGTAAGCGACGAACGGATCAGCTCACCAATTTTAACCATTTTCGACTCTGCCATTATATTGAACCAGCAGTCGATGGATAAATTTGAATCGGGTGTAAGGCCCGGAGGCACTTTGCTTTATGACCCAAATGGAATTACCCGTCATCCGGAAAGAAAAGACATCAATATTTTCCAGGTAGAAGCTGCACGATTGGCAGCAGAAATGGGAAATACCAAAATTTTTAATATGGTAGTGCTTGGAGCATACCTCAAAATTAAGCCTGTCGTTAAGATGGAGAATGTAATTCGGGGCCTGAAGAAATCCTTGCCCGAACGTTATCACAAGCTCATCCCGCTCAATGAAGATGCGATTAATATGGGGCTTAAAAATGTGATTGCTGTTCAGGAATTACAGTAATTTGTAACCAAAAACCAAAATCGAAGCCTTCCTTTCAATGGGAAGGCTTTTTTGTTTAAGCCAAAATTTATCTTTGCACTAATGATTAATACCAAGGCATTACTCGACTCAAAACTTGAACAAATAACGAAAGATCAAATCTTTATTGCTGATGATCCGATCAGCATACCACATCGTTTCAACAAAAAAGAAGATATCGAAATAGCTGGATTTCTCACAGCAATTTTGTCGTGGGGAATGCGGCGGCAAATCATCGAAAGAGCCGGATTTTTAATGCAACTAATGGATAATGCTCCCTTTCAATTTCTGATGCAGGCCGAAGCCAAAGATTTTAGCCGTTTGGAACAATTTCAATACAGAACCTTTAAAGGGATTGATTGTCATGCACTTACTTTTGCTCTGGCAATGATCTACAGGAAAGATGGCGGATTGGAACAGGCTTTTTCAAGTGGCTTTGCACAAGGAAATATCTGGGATGCTATCGTCTTCGTCAGAAATATCCTGTTAAGTTATCCACACGAAAAACGCACTGAAAAACATTTAGCGAATCCGCAAAAGGGTGCTTCAGCGAAGCGAATTAATATGTTTTTGAGATGGATGGTAAGACAGGATAAATCTGGAATTGATTTTGGATTATGGAAAAGTATTCCAACAAAAGCGCTGATTTGTCCACTCGATCTTCATACAGGAAAGGCCGCACGCAAATTAGGATTATTAACAAGAAAACAAGACGACAAAAAAGCTGCAGATGAGCTTACTGCTCAGTTGCTTCTGTTTGATGCGCACGACCCGGTGAAGTACGATCTGGCTTTGTTTATGCTAAGCATGGATAAACAGTTAGAAGCTTTATAAACCAGCAAAGCCGGCACAAAGGCCGGCCCTACTGATCACATCAAACGAGAAAACTACAAATGTACCCCTCCTCGGGCGTGAAGAACCTTTTTATTGTAAAATCCCTCGATTACGATTGAAAAGTTGGCTTCCATTTTATTTGAAGTGGCTTCGGTTACAAGGATTTTTCCTGAGGTACATTTGTAAAATTCATCAGAAGCGCCATGAACAATGACTTCACATTTATTTGAACCATTCCCGAAATGATACTCACCTGGTCCATCCCAGGGATTAAGGAACAATTCGAATATCACTTTTCCGGCTAGTTCATCGTTCATTACTTTTAAATTTAACACATCCTTACTGAGGATGTACGTATCGAGGTGATTGGTGCAAATACTTTTGTTACTAAAACCATCCATGTTCATATAAAAAATGCCGTCGCAAGGTTCATTTTCTGTGGTAACCGATTGTTTACAACTACTGGCTAACAGACAAATAAATATAGCAACAAGCACTTTTAACAATCTCATAGCTGTATGTCCTTAGAAACAAAATATCTCCAATTTATTACTTACCACTAACTGATACGGAAGTACTAACAGTAAATGACTCACCTACGTGTGTACCACTCTTGATTGTTCCGGTAATAATAAATGTCCAGGTTCCACTTGTTCTAAGAAAGAAATTGGGAAAAGTTATTGGTTCATTACGAATCAACAACATTCCATTTCCTAAAAAAGTGTCATCTTGCAATGCTCCAGGCGATTTCACTTCTACTTTAATCAACTCATAATCGTCTGTTGTGCAGGCAATGTAGAAATCGATTGTTGTGGCATCAATGGCAATGGAAGTTGCCGAGAACACCGGTGAATAAGGAGTTGGGGTCGGAGTTGGCTCCGGATCATCTTTTTTCTTGCATGATGATGTTGTAAACATAACAAACATCAGCACTGTGCCTAAGGCAATGAGTACATTTTTTGTTTTCATTGTAAATTAATTTAAGGGGTTACATACGAGCGCAAATTAAAAACAACTGACCCCTAAAGTCAAATCAATTTGATCAATGAATAACTTTACTTATTAAGCGTAGCTTTTGGTTGAGTATTTGCAGCCTTATACATGGTGCTGCAAAGCCGATAAAAAAAACTCTTTGCGTCGGCTCGAGACAGGAACGCGTTCTTTTGTAGTAAGAATTACAATACCACCACTTTTCTCAAAAGTGATCACGTGACTGAGGTTTATAAGATGCGACTGATGAATCCGACAGAAACCAAAAGGGCTCAGCATCTCATCAAACTCTTTAAGTGTTTTTGCTACCAGAACAGCTTTACCATCTTCTTTGATTACGCGGGTGTAATTTTCGTCAGCTTCGCAGCGAATCACCTCATTGATTTTGATAACATGCATAGTAGTGGATGTGTTGAGGATAATTTTTTTTACCTGCCTGTCAGTCTGCAAATTATCTTCAAGTGTTTCAATTTGCTTATCAAACAAATCTTCAACATCCATCTGCTTTTCCAATTTACTTACCGATCTGATCAATTCCTTTGGGCTCACAGGTTTAAGTAAATAATCCACAGCACTCAATTTGATTGCCCTGAGCGCAAAATGATCAAAAGCAGTTACAAAAATTACTTTAAAGGGAATTGGTTTAAACTTTTTCAACAGTTCAAATCCGTTACCTCCGGGCATCTGAATATCCAGAAACACAACATCAGGATTATGTTCATTTATCAATTCATTGGCATTGGTAATGTTTTCAGCCTGCCCAATCACTTCAATATCCTTGCAATAGTATTGCAACATATTTAATAAGGCTTTGCGCGAATTTTCCTCGTCATCAACGATTAATGCTTTTATGCTCATGCTTTAATGTTTTTACTAACAAAACTACCTTTCAAAGGAACTTCAAAAGCAACGCGGGTTCCTTTTACTACTCCATCCTCGATAATTTCATCCAGAATAAAAGGAATTCTGGTTTTTGTCTTTCTTTCAAGCAGCTGAATCCGTTCCCTGCAAATGGCAATAGATAATGACTCATGCTGATCTGCCTGATCATCAGTTTTTAAGCTTTTAGAAGTCACAATCCCGATTCCATTATCCCTAACCTCAAATCTGATTTTTTTATCAACCAAAGTATAGCTCACCTCTATCACACCATCCCTGAAACTATTTTTAATCCCGTGTTCTAATGCATTCTCCAAAAAAGGCTGCGCCATCATTGGTGGCACATAGGTGATTTCTGTATCTATTGCAGGATCAACCTTTATGCTGAAATCTATCTTCTCGGTAAAACGAAGCTTCTGAAGCTCCATATACAAACTAATGGTTTCAATTTCCTTTTCGAGGGAAATGCTTTCGTGCCGGCTGTTTTCGAGAATAAGCCTAATCAATCTTGCAAAATCCGATAAATACTGCCCTGCAAGATGTGTTTGATTCGAATAGATATAGTTTTGAATGGAAGTGAGGGAATTAAAAATAAAATGCGGATTCATCTGCAAGCGCAATAATTGCTGATTAAGATCAGTATTTTGCCATTTCATTTTTACATCGCGCATCCTCAAAAACCAAATCAAACCAACAAATCCACCGATCACGAGTATTAATAAAAGGTAAAACCACCAGCGCTGCCACCAGGCCGGAACCACATTGATCAATAAACGAGCCTCCTGATCACTTCTATTGCCATAAGCATCGCCTGTTCGCATTTTAAAATATAGTTGCCAGCTCGTAGACATTGGTGAAATAGGCCGATTTCTGCTGAGGCATCAAAGGTCTCCATTCGTTATCAAAGCCTCGAGTTGATAATAATAAGTGTAGGGTTGGTCCTTTTCCCAACGTGATCAGTGCCAAAATGAATGGTAAAGAAATTCTGGCTAGGCAAGCGTAATCTCATCAAGATTTTCGAGCAAAGGAATGTAAAGCTTCAGATAAAGACATCCAATGTGTTAAACATTTCGGAAAAGTAGCGCCTGTAACCAAGTTTTTCCGTTTCCAAGAGTGCCAGCCCATTTGAACCACCCAAGATCAATAAATCCTCATCCCATTGAATAACAGCAGCTTGTGATGGTTTAAAACTTAATTTTACGTGCACACTAAAGTCTGTAAGCCATCCGGCATCCGGATCGTAACGCATTAATCCAGCTGAAGTAAGTAACCAAAGTTTGCGGTCTTTTGTTGGATGTATCCGATAGATCTCTAAAAAATCGAATTCAATTCCCAGATCTTGCTTGATAAAATGATCTTCTTGCAAATCATACAAATATAAATTAGAGCCTGCTGCCCAAATATTTTCATCAGAATCTGCAACTACATCATGCAAAATCTCTTCAGAAATCCCACCTCCCTTACGCTTCCTCTCAAAATACGATTTGGAACTGTCCTTTTTAATATCGTAACATATTAAACCGGATTGTGTGGTTGTAATCCACAATTTGCCATCCTGCGCCATAAAGAGGGATGTCATGAGACGATCAGCATAAGGATCAGGAAGCTGAGTAGTAAGTTCACGGCCAAATCTAGCTTTGTTATGCTCAAAAATAGTTAACCCTGGACCACCCCAAAAACCAAGATAAACATTACCCTGCTGATCAAATTCAAAATCATTATACCAATCTCTCTTAAAGCTTGCAGGATCGTAACTGAAGTTTTCGAACCTTGAACTACCCTTAGGAAGCCTGCCAAAACCTATTCCAGACCAATATCCTATATACAAAGTGCCATCCGGATGCTTTTTAAGTGCCCTGATATGAGGTGAAAGCATATCCGTTCTATCTTTAGGATTGTAATGTTTAAACCTAAATGTATTAATATCAAGCACATCCAATCCCTCATCAGCGGTCCCAATCCATAATTCAATTTCCGATTTCCTTTCCAAACTTGTAATTCGGCTCGAAGCTGGTGTATGATCTAAACCCGGAATATGAAAAAGATATTTAATCCCTGTTTTAACCGGCTGATGTGTTGAAACACCATTTTCATGTGCCAGCCAAATCCGTCCGCTTCTATCTTCGAAAACATCATAAATCCTCTCACCACCAAGGGATTCAGGATCGTTATTGTTAAGGCGATAATGCGTAACTTTTCCGCTTTGCAAATGGATTTTGAAAACCCCATTACCAGTTCCCAGCCAATAGCTTCCATCACGGGATTTGATCATATCATAAACCGTTCCTGCTCTGTACTTGTGAAAATATTGTCTTTCTTTTTCATACAGATAGACCCCTTCGAGCCCTCCAACCCACAGCAATCCGGGCTTATCAGCAAACAAGAAGGAAACATCCCTTTCACGTTTCGTTCCGGGAGCTTCATCAGGATCAATTTCAAGTTGTTGAAAACGATTTAACTGCTCGTCATAACGCAAAGGAGGAATACCTCGCCCGCCAACAAACAAATCGCCATCCAAATCTTTAATCAAATCATGATAGCGGTAATAGGGCTGCGATACAGCCTGATGTATTTGTAATCTTTCAATTTTCTCCGGCATTCTTTTATACTGGCTAAGCCAGCCATCAGCAGTTTCGAACCAAACCAGCGAGTCGCCATCCAAATAAAGTGCACGCACATAAATGCTGTCGATTAATGAATTATCATTGCTATAAAATCCATAGATTTTATTAAATCGATCCTGCCGTTCATCATATTTCGAAATGCCTCCGGAATGTCCAATCCAAAGCTTACCCTTTTCGTCGAGCTTTAGTGAGCTGATAAGACTACCATGGAGTGAACCAAGGCTTGAATCGGCCCGGTAAACCCGGAATTCATAACCATCAAACCGGCCCAATCCCTTTTCACCAGCAAGCCAAATAAATCCGGTACGATCCTGAACGATATCAGAAATAGCGCCTAGATCATGTTCTTTAAGGAAATCAAAGTCGGAAAAACGGGCAAAGACATCTTGTTGAACCTTCCATTGCGGAGGAAGGCTGTCAGCAAGTTGTGCCTTTGCATGACCATCAATTGATGGAAATAAAAATAAGAGAAATATAAGTAGATTTACGAACCTCATCTGCAGCAATTCACTGCCACAAAGTAAGCTTTTTTTTTGATAGGATTTTTAATCCATCACGGTATCTTTTTCATCATTGCAGTCGCAATTGATACTTTTGTTATACATCTGCATTGCTCTCCAACTCATACCCATGCTTGAGAAGCCACCATCGTGAAATAAGTTTTGCATTGTAACTTTACGCGTAAGATCAGAAAACATGGTGATACAATAATCAGCGCATTCTTCAGCATTAGCATTGCCAAGCGGCGACATGCGATTGGTGAAATCCATCAGTCCGTCAAAACCTTTTACGCCACTTCCGGCAGTGGTGATGGTTGGCGACTGCGAAATAGTATTTACCCTTATCTTGCGATCGCGGCCATAAATATAGCCAAAGCTGCGAGCAATTGATTCCAATAATGCCTTTGCGTCAGCCATATCATTATAGCCATAATGGGTGCGTTGAGCCGCAACATAAGAAAGCCCGACTACAGATCCCCAATCATTTATGGCGTCCAATTTAAAAGCAATCTGAAGCATTTTATGAAATGAAATTGCAGAGATATCTAGTGTCTTGTTCAAAAAGTTATAATCCAAGTCGCTGTAAACACGCTTTTTACGCACATTAAGCGACATCCCGATCGAGTGAAGCACAAAATCGACTTTACCGCCAAGCACTTTCATGCTTTCTTCAAAAACGCGTGTCAGATCTTCTACAGATGTAGCATCTGCAGGGATAATAGTTGCATTGCATTTTTTGGCCAGTTCATCCAGCTCGCCAAAACGCAGCGCTGTTGCCGTATTACTCAGTGTGAAAACAGCTCCTTCTTCAAAAGCCTTTTCGGCAACTTTCCAAGCTATCGACTTACTGTCAAGTGCGCCGAAAATAATTCCTTTTTTACCTTTTAAAAGATTGTAGGCCATAATGGTGATTTTTAAAATTAACAGCGGGCAAAGATAGTTGAATTTTTTATTAGCCGCTTTTACGCCCGTAATTGCATGAATTAAGTAGTTACAATAAGGTATTGCCTTGATTTAAGGCAAGTTGGGAAACAGATTTCACTCAGCTGCTCAAAAATAATTGGACACCATATTATTGTTTAAAAAGTTCTTTTGCAGCCTTTAGCGCCGTTGAAGTAACATTATCATTACTTAGCATTTTGGCTACTTCATGGTAACGCTCATCCGTCGAAAGCACCTTGATAGACGACTGTGTGCGTTCGTTTTCTTCCTGCTTGAAAACATGAAAATGATGATCGGCCTTGCTGGCGATTTGTGGCAGATGAGTTATTGTAATCAGTTGCATCCCCATCGACATTTGTTTTAAAACTTTTGCCAATTTTGCAGCCACCTCGCCGGAAACACCAGTATCTATCTCATCAAAAACAAGCGTGGGAATCATCCCTGTATCCGTGAGTTTATTTTTAACGGCCAGCATCAGGCGTGATAATTCCCCACCTGAGGCAATTTTTCCCATATCAGCAACTTCCACGCCTTTGTTGGCAGAGAACTGAAAATGCACTTTTGTTTGTCCGTCAGGATGTAGTTTTTCTGTCCGTTCGCACTGCAACTGAAATACGGCATGAGGCATTCCGAGTTCATGAAGCACTTTCGTTACATCCCGTTCAAAAGGTATAGCAGCTTCGATGCGCTTTTGGTGTAAATCGTCGGCAAGCTTTTGTAAAACAGCTCTTAATTTACTGAGCTCTATTTCCTTATTCTTGAGAATATCTTTATCAAAATCCATCTTGCTCAGTTTAGCATCCAGTTCTTGCTGCGTTTCCATCAGTGACTTATAGTCCTGAACCCTATGCTTATGCATTAAATGATTAATCAAATCAAGTCTCTCCTGGCAAGTTATAAGTTCCTGCGGATCGAACTGACTTTCATCTTCCATTCTGGTCAATTCGAAACTTATATCTTTGAGGTCAATCTGGATGCTTTCAATTCTGGTATTCAAATCAATAGCTTCAGGCAAATAATGCGATAAACGCTTCAATTGTTGAGTGAGTTGGCCTATTTGCTGCAAAAGAGGTTCATCGGAATATTGCAAAATTTGATTGGAAGTAAAAAGCGCAGCCTTAATTTCTTCGGCGTGGGTTAAAGTATTGAGCCGTTGTTCTAATTCTTCCAATTCGTTTGATTGTAAAGCAGCCTTCTCAAATTCTTCGAGTTGGAAACTAATAAAATCAAATGCTGCTTCATAGCTTTCCAAACTAGATTTAAGTTGCTGAATTTCATTTCTTAACCGCAAATAATCCTGATATTTTGAACGAAAGTTTACCAGCAGATCAGGACTTTCGAGCATCGCATCCAAAACACTCAATTGATAGGTTTGATCGGTAAGCAGCAAGGAATCATGCTGTGCATGTATATCAACGAGTTGCGTTCCGATCAGCTTAAGTTGTTGCAGGTTTACTGGTGTATCATTGATAAACGCCCTTGATTTTCCGTTGGGATTGATTTCTCTTCGCAGGAAGCAATCCTGTTCAAAATCCAAACTTAGCTGCTCGAAAACAGGTTTTAACCGATCATCATCCAAATGAAATATTACTTCAACAAAACACTTTTTGCCTGGATCTGACAAAACACTTACATCAGCCCTTTTGCCAATGACCAGCCCCAAAGCGCCCAATAAAATTGATTTTCCGGCACCTGTTTCACCGGTAATCACAGTAAAACCTGACTTAAAATCAATTTCAAGCTTGTCAATAAGGGCATAATTCGACACCAGCAACTTTTGCAACATATTCACTTAGGATTTGTCGCAAAATTAAAGAAACAAATGGATTAGGGATGCTTATTTGGGCGCGAGAATTTTTTCGTACTTGGAAGCGTTTGCAGGATCTATTTCGCGCATGATGTTGACCGCTTTTGTCTTTTCCTGAGGGCTTCCCTGAGAGAAAATATTGATGATTTCATCTCTTTTAGCATCAAGAAACAGTTGCAACATCAACAAATTAGGCCTTTCGCGCCAGGTTTGTTCCAAAAAAGTGAGGGTTTGGCCAATCTTCGCTCTGCCTTCATCAGGTTTTTCTGACATCACATCCAGACCAAGCCGGTGGTATTCGTACAAAAACTGTCGCAAAGGCCGGTAAGCAGGATTTGTCATATTCTCGACCAGCCAGTAACGGTTTCTGTTTCCATCAAAAGCTTTCCAGCCACGCTCTGAAGCGTTTTGTGCTGAATTCACAATAGACTCGGCAACCCTGAAAAAGGGATCTCCACCATAGAGAGAGAAACTGTCAAAGTCCATTCCCAAAAAATAATACAAGTAAAACGCCAGCGTGGAAGTAAGGCTGGATGAATAGCTATTTTCTATATAATCAAGTGGTTGCGATTCAATATACCTAAACTGGAAACTTTCATCAACATAATTAAAAAGTACGCTGTTGTAAGAAGATTTGTAAACAGGCCTTCTCAAAACCAGGTTGATAGTACCTTTGAACTCGTCGGACGAAACGCGTTCTTTCACCGTTATCAAGATTGAACATTCAATACGTTCCTGATTTTTGAAGTTTATATTCGTCCATTTCCGGTTATTGATAAAATCGTAAAGTGCTTGCTGCAAAGATTCAAAAACACGCCGATCGGTTCCTTCGATAGTAGGCGCCGTAACACGAATATCTGCCAGAAATTCCTGCGACTTCAGCTTGGGCAATCCCAGCAGCAGAATAAAAATGAAAATCAGCGTGGATTTATATCTGAAATTTAATAATGGTTTATTAAGCATTCGCCTGGTTTTTGCCTGTTAATTCATGAATAAGCTGGATCAGTTTTCTTGCCAGTTCATTTTTGGATTGAAGCTCAAAATCAATTTGCTGACCTTCTTTTGTTAAACAAGTCACTTTATTGGTATTCGTTCCAAATCCGGCACCGGAATCAGCCAATGAGTTAAGAACGATCATATCCAGTTGTTTCGTATCCAACTTTTGTTTTGCGTGCTCTAATTCGTTGTCAGTTTCCAGAGCAAAGCCAACTAAATACTGCCCGAATTGCTTTTGTTCGCCCAGTTTCTTTAAGATATCCGGGTTTTTTACAAGGCTTAGGTTAAGATTTTCATCTGTCTTTTTGATTTTACGATCTGCAACTTCTGCAACTTTGTAATCTGCAACGGCTGCACTCATCACAGTGATATCAGAGCCGGCAAAAAGTGCTAAACAGGCATCATGCATTTCCTGCGCACTAGTCACTGGCAAAACCTCAATGGATGGATGGTCAACACGAATTGCAGAAGGCCCCAAAACCAGTTTTACAGAAGCACCTGCTTCTGCGAAGGCTAGAGCAATTTCTACGCCCATCTTTCCCGAACTGTGATTACCAATAAACCGAACCGGATCAATGGCTTCATGTGTTGGGCCGGCAGTAACAAGAATGCGTTTACCGTTAAAAGTCTTTTGTCGCCGGAATACCAGCTTGAGCTCATTAAAAATGTTGTCAGGCTCCATCATCCTGCCTTCGCCACAAAGTCCACTGGCAAGCTCCCCCGATGCCGGAGCGAGCAATTGATGCCCTCTTTTGAGTAAGCTGCTGATGTTTGACTGAGTACTTTCGTGCTTATACATGTCCAAATCCATTGCAGGTGCAAAAAGCACAGGACAACGTGCTGATAAATAAACTGTTAAAAGATAGTTATCTGCAATACCATGAGCCAATTTTGCCAAAGTGTTGGCGCTTACAGGAGCGATCAGAAAAAGATCAGCCCACAAACCCAGCTCAACATGACTATTCCAGCTTCCGGTCGTGCGATCGAAAGCCTCTGAAAGAACCGGATTTTTAGTGAGTGTAGCTAAAGTTAACGGGGTAACAAAATCCTTAGCTGATTCAGTCATAATCACCTTTACTTCAGCTTGTTCCTTTACCAGAAGTCTTACCAGTAAAGGAATTTTGTAGGCTGCAATGCTACCAGTGATTCCGATGAGGATTTTCTTACCCTTGAGCATCAGGAATGCTATTTAAAAATCGCTATTCTCTTTGTGCGGATTGCGAAAATAGATTTCATTATTCAGAAACTCCTGAATGGAAATAAGCGTTGGTTTTGGCAAACGCTCGTAAAACTTGGCAACTTCAATTTGCTCACGGTTTTCAAAAACTTCTTCCAGGTTATCTGATGAGGAAGCAAACTCACTAATTTTTTTATTGAGCTCTTCTTTCATTTCTGTCGAAATCTGATTGGCTCTTTTGGAGAGTATTGCTGTAGTTTCGTAGATATTTCCGGTACCTTCGTAAAAAAGGTCTTTTTGCCGAGTTACTGCTGTTGTGTCTGTTTTAATCTTCTTAAAGTCCATATGTGATATTATTGATACGATTCTAAACGTTGTCTGGCTTTTGTGTCAATTTCCTTTAAATCAGCTAAATACTCACTCTCAGGATAAAGGTAAAGCAAATTATTGTAGGCTTCGACAGCCGATTCATAGCGTTCTCTTTTTTTCTCAGGAATGCTGTTTTCGGCAAATTCGTAATAGGCAAGTGCCATATATTGCAACACCTCTTCGCGACGTTCGGTGTCGGGATAATTTTTTAGCAGATTTTCAAAAGAGGTGATGGCTGCCATATAATCCCGCATGCGGTAATACATGATACTGATATTGAAATCTTTTAGCTCTAATTTTTCGCGCAGGTTATCGATTAATTCATTTGCTTCTGCTACCCTTTCGCTATTAGGATAGGTGTCAGTAAAAATCTGCAATTCATTGATAGCCAAATAGGTATTTGTCTGATCCAGGCTGTATCTTGGGGAATCCAAATAATAGCAATAAGCACCCATAAACGAACATTCTTCTGCTCTGGCGTATTGCGGATAGGACTGTACATACCTTTTAAAATAATAGCTGGCAACAGTATAATCTTTCAGGTTATAATAGCAATACGCAGTGTAATAGCTAATATCTTCTCCCTTTGCAGTGCCCCTATAAGCGGCCTGCAACAGATCAAAAAGTTCGAGTGCACGGTTATAATCCTTACGCTCGAAATAATCGACCGCAGCCTCAAATTTAGTTTCATTGTCAGTGCTTTTAAGCAATTTATTATAGTTGCTACAGGAGGTGAACACCAAGCTCACCAAAATGAAACCAACAAAAAGCATTTTCTTAATCATGGCGCAAAAGTACACAAATTTCACAATGAAAAATCATTTTCAATCTTAAAGCATTCTCATCAAATGATTTAGTTCTTAGCGGTTTTAACTAACACTTTCCGAAAACTATAACCATCATTCAGCCCTAAAAAACGCAAATAACAACAACATATTGTCTGCCTTAAAACTCATTGATTTTTTGTAATTTCGCACCCAAATTTAAAACTTAAACCTGTGGATCTATTTGATAAATGTACATTAAACCTTGGACCACTCGGCCAGTACGCCGACCAGGCAGAAGGTTATTTCATGTTTCCAAAACTTGAAGGCGATATCAGTAACCGTATGATCTTTCACGGCAAGGAACGACTGATCTGGAGCTTAAACAACTATCTGGGTTTGGCTAATCATCCCGAAGTACGCAAAGCTGACGCTGAAGGTGCAGCTGCCTATGGCATGGCCTATCCTATGGGTGCCCGCATGATGTCGGGACAAACGAATTACCACGAGCAGCTGGAGCGCGAGCTTGCTGCTTTTGTAAAACGCGAACATGCTTACCTCTTAAACTACGGATATCAAGGCATTCTTTCTGTAATCAGTTCAATTGTAGATCGCAGGGACGTGATAGTTTACGACAGCGAAGCGCACGCCTGCATCATCGACGGCATGCGTCTGCATTTCGGAAAAAGATTTGTTTATCCGCACAACAACATAGAAAACCTGGAAACACAGCTCAAACGTGCTACAAAAATGACAGCACAGACCGGCGGTGGAATCTTAGTAATCACAGAAGGTGTTTATGGTATGTCGGGCGATCTGGGCAAGCTCGACAAAATCGTTGCCTTAAAAGCGAAGTACAACTTCAGGCTGCTTGTTGATGATGCACATGGCTTTGGAACAATGGGGCCAACAGGTGCCGGAACCGACGAACATTATGGTGTGCAAAAAGACGTTGATCTTTATTTTGCCACTTTCGCCAAATCCATGGCCGGAATTGGAGGTTTTATTGCAGGGGATTACAAAGTGATCAAATACCTGATGTACAATATGCGTTCGCAGATTTTCGCCAAATCACTTCCTATGCCAATGGTAATCGGTGCCCTTAAACGTCTGGACATGATTCGTACACAGCCCGAACACCGCAATAAACTCTGGACTATCGTTAACACACTTCAAAACGGTCTAAAAGAAGCAGGGCTTGATATCGGCAATACCGAATCGCCTGTAACACCTGTGATGCTAAACGGTACTGTTGGCGAAGCCACACAAATCACTTATGATTTACGCGAAAACTATAATATTTTCTGTTCGATAGTTAGCTATCCTGTTGTACCAAAAGGCGTTATACTTTTAAGACTCATTCCAACAGCTGTGCATACACTGGAGGATGTTGCCTACACCATTAAGGCTTTTAAGGAAGTGAAACAAAAACTGGAACAAAAAGCTTACACCTCAGAAATGGCTGATATTGAAAACGTTTAATTAGTTGGGGGATCATTTAAAAGATCCCCCTTTTTTTCAAGTCAAATGAACAACCAACTCAGCAGACGAAATTTCTGGATTATTGCCCTCAACTCAAGCACGGCTTTTGTGCTTTCGTATTTGTTTATTTTTTACTTAAACCAATTATCCTATGTGCTTACAGCCGGTATGTACGATTTTGAAATTTCAATTGACTATAACGGTTATTTCTTTCATATCGAACCCTATGAATGGACCCATGATGCTGTGATTATGATTTTTAGTTCGGGCTATATTTTAACACTCATCTTTGGTATTTTATCCTTGCTGGCTTTTTATCAGCTGGTTGCTGATGCCATACCATTTAAAGTATTCTTTTTTTGGACAAGCTTTCATGCCACCACTTATGTTTTTGGAGGGCTGATGCTTGGCAATCTTTTAACAGAAGGTATCGGTCACGTTTTCAATTGGATGTATCTGACCGATACCGTAAAAATGATCATCTCGCTCATTGGTTTTTTTGGCCTTTTGCTAATGGCTATTTTCTCTGCACGACTTGTTGCTTTATCATCCAACGCATATTTTGTGAGGTATAATGAGCGTATCGCTCCATTTTTTATGACGGCGCAAGTATTTGTCCCATACATTGTTGGATCAGCATTGATCTATATTTATTTTCTTCCTGATGGAATGTTTCACGAACGATTTAGCTGGATCATCATGGGTGTGATGCTTATACTGTTTTTTCTTAGAAGCAGGTTTTCTGACGATTTAATGTTTGAAGAAGATGATAACCGCACTATCCGGCCAATGATCGGTCTGGTAGTTTTTACAGTGCTTTTTTATGTGCTTTCAAGAGGTCTGCTCCATAATAGCATTTATTTTACCTGGTAAAAAAAAGACCTGAAGAAAAATCTCCAGGCCTTTTAATCATTTTTTTTCAAGATAATTTTTCGCGATCTACTGCAAAACAATCTTCTTATTGATAACAGTACCCTGCTGCAATTCAAGTTTGAGCATATACAATCCTGCAGGAATTACAGTAAAATTGAGTTTTTCGCGCTTTTGCGAAGTTTCCTTTTGCCAAATCAAATTACCTTGCATATCAATTAATTCGATAGCAGATAAAGGCTCAGCCGAATCGATATTGATTAATCTGTCGGAGGAAGGATTTGGCCAAACAGCAATCTTGAAACTGCTTTTTTCGGTGAGAGAAACTGTTGAGGTACAGGATACCTGAGCTGCCCAGCCCGATTCAGTTACAGAGCCGTCTGAATGAAATTGAAAAGTTAATGCACCGGCTTCGTTACTGGCAATAAGCTCTCCGGGAGAATTGCTCCCACAATACGTTCCGATTAGTGGTGCCATTGTAGAAGTTCCATCAAAAATTTTCAACCAGTCATAATTACAACTAGCCTGTGCTTCTATTGCAAAACTCAAAAAATCAACCTTAACCAATGCTTCTTCCTCATCCGGTAGGATTGTCATCACCATATCCTGATCATTACCGTAATCATTGTCAGGGCCACCTGCATCGTAAAATATACCATCGCACATATTAAAAGTACCATTTTGCATCAGGTAGATAAGATTTACTTCGATCAGATTTTCCTTTAAAATAGTGCTGCTTTCACCATCATTATCAGTAATAGTCAGCTGTACATCAAAACTACCCGTTTCATTATAAACAATGTTTTGGGGATTTTCGGCTGTGGAAGTAGTTGGCTCGCCGCCTTCGAAAATCCATTCGTAACTCGTAATATTCTGACCATAAGATGTATTGGAGAAATCAATCGATTCGCCTTTTGCAATGCTGTATGCACTAGCCGTAAAATCAGCTATCAAAGTACCTGGATCTAATTCAATGTTCTGTATTGTGGTTTCATAATCAGCTGTTGTAAGCTCAATCGTTTGAGGATAATAACCATCAGCTGAATAAGTTATTGAATAATTTCCAGCTTTGAGCGGACGATGGTAGTTCCCGTCAGGTAAAATACTGTAAATATGAGAGTTATCCACATCATGATTTTCAACAGTTATCATTGCTTCAACAGG
>JAGYNM010000033.1 GCA_018399335.1 Bacteroidales bacterium
TCCCGGTTTTACAAGAAAAATTTAAAGAAAAGTTTTCAAATTATTAATATACTGATAAACAATAAATTAAAAAAGCTTCAAAATGAGATTTGCCCATTTTGAAGCCCTTAAAAGTTGTAATACAATTATATTACCTGATAAATTTGAAGCCTTTTCCAAGGTATCTTGCTGTAGAACCTAAGTTTTCCTCGATCCGAAGCAGCTGATTGTACTTGGCAATTCTATCCGTTCTGGATGCAGATCCGGTTTTAATAAGGCCTGTATTTAAGGCAACAGCCAAATCAGCAATAGTGGTATCCTCTGTTTCTCCTGAACGATGACTAATCACAGCAGTATAAGCATTGCGATAAGCCATATTTACAGCATCAATAGTCTCTGTGAGGGTTCCAATTTGATTCACCTTAACAAGAATAGAATTACCTACTCCTTTGTCGATACCCATTTTTAGGCGGTTGACATTAGTAACAAACAAATCGTCGCCTACAAGTTGAATTTTTTCACCCATCGTATCTGTCATGAGTTTCCATCCATCCCAGTCGTCTTCTGCCATACCATCCTCTATCGAAACAATTGGATATTTTTTCACCCATTCATTCCAATAATCAACCATTTGAGCAGGAGTTAGTTTATCACCGGTTGATTTATGCAGGTGATATACATTCTCGTCGGTAAGGAAATACTCGGAGGAAGCAGGGTCAAGTGCAAGGAAAATATCTTCGCCTGGTTTGTAACCGGCTTTTTCGATGGCCTGAAGAATTACTTGAATAGCTTCCTCGTTCGATTTAAGGTTAGGCGCAAATCCACCTTCATCACCAACGTTAGTAGAATATCCTTGTTTTTTAAGCACCGCTTTCAAATTGTGGAAAACTTCAGCACCCATTTGGATGGCATGTGAGAAGTTCTGTGCACCAACAGGCATAATCATGAATTCCTGGAAATCGATACTGTTATCGGCATGAGAACCTCCATTCAGGATGTTCATCATTGGAATAGGCAAGGTGTTAGCATTGGCACCACCAATGTAGCGGAACAATGCCTGATTTGTTTCCTGAGCAGCAGCATTAGCAACAGCCATCGAAACACCAAGGATTGCATTAGCACCAAGCTTGGCTTTGTTTGGTGTGCCATCAAGTTCGATCATTTTCTGATCAATTTCATTTTGATCAGTGATATAATATCCGTGAAGTTCGTCTGCAATAAGGGTATTAACATTTTGAACTGCCTGCAATACACCTTTTCCCATGAATACAGATGCATCTCCATCTCTTAATTCTACAGCTTCGTGCACACCGGTTGAAGCTCCTGAAGGAACTGCAGCTCGTCCGATGATACCATTTTCAGTTAATACATCTACTTCGATAGTAGGATTACCGCGCGAGTCCAAAATCTGACGCGCATGAATGTTTACGATATGACTCATATTCTTTTAAATTTTATTTCATTACAAAAGTACCGATTAAAGAAACAAAAAAAGGATAAAGTCGGTTAACTTTATCCTAATTTTTATGCAAACGATTGAATCGCTTATGCTTTATCTTTAGAATCGTCTTTTTCGTCTTCTAATTCAGCTGCAGGGTTCTCTTTTGTATCTGCTTTTTCGTCAACAGGAGTTGATTCAACCTTTTCTTCAACAGGCTTTTCAGCAACTGGCTCAACGGCTTTCTTCTCTTTTTTTTGTTCAACCGGAGTTTCTACTTTAGCAGTTGCTTCAGTTGCTTTCTTGGATGAACCTCTTCTGCGGGTTGATTTTGCCTTTTTAGGAGCTTTGGCACCCAAAAGATTTTCGTTGTAATCAACTAGCTCAATCATGCACATTTCGGCATTATCACCCAAACGATTACCAAGTTTGATAATACGTGTGTAACCACCCGGACGATCTGCAACTTTTACAGAAACTTCACGAAAGAGTTCGGTAACAGCAAATTTATTCTGTAACTGTCTGAACACCATCCTTCTGGAATGTGTTGAATCAGTTTTTGAGCGTGTAATCATTGGCTCAACATAAACGCGCAGAGCCTTAGCTTTCGCCACGGTAGTTGTAATTCGTTTGTGCAGGATGAGTGAGGCTGCCATATTAGACAGCATCGCTTTTCGGTGCGAACTGGTTCTGCTTAAATGATTGAATTTTTTATTGTGTCTCATCTCTCTTATTCCTTATCTAATTTGTATTTGCTGATATTCATTCCAAACTCAAGCCCTTTACTCTTAACCAGCTCTTCAAGCTCGGTAAGTGATTTCTTACCAAAATTACGGAACTTCAGTAGGTCGTTCTTATTGAAAGCTACAAGCTCACCAAGCGACTCTACATCAGCTGCTTTCAAGCAATTGAGTGCCCGAACAGACAAATCAAGATCAACCAGCTTAGTTTTTAACAATTGACGAACATGCAGCGAGCTCTCGTCAAATTCTTCGCTAACAGATTTTTCTTCAGTATCCACTGAGATTTTTTCGTCGGAGAATAACATGAAGTGATGAATGAGGATTTTGGCGGCTTCTTTAAGTGCATCCTTTGGATGTACCGAGCCATCAGTCTCAACATCAATCAACAATTTTTCGTAGTCAGTTTTTTGCTCTACCCTAAAATTGTCGATATGAAACTTCACGTTTTTTATTGGGGTATGAATAGAATCTATTGCAATAGTATCAACAGGAGCATTAGCCACTTTGTTTTCCTCAGCTGGAACATAGCCACGGCCTTTGTTGATAGTAATTTCCATGCTCAATTTCACGCCGGCATCCATATTACAGAGTACCAACTCAGGATTAAGCACCTGAAATACAGAGAGAAACTTATTTATATCACCCGCTTTGAACTGCTCCTGATCTCCGATTACGATGTTAACTTTCTCGGAGTTTTCGGAAGAGATTTGCTGTTTAAATCTTACTTTTTTCAGGTTAAGCACGATATCAGCTACATCTTCGACCACGCCTTCGATTGAGGAAAATTCGTGTAAAACACCCTCAATTCTGATCGAGGTAATGGCAAATCCTTCAAGAGACGAGAGTAAAATTCTCCTGAGTGAGTTGCCTATTGTGATACCGAAACCTGGTTCGAGGGGGCGAAATTCGAACGTACCTTTGTGATCGTTCGATTCGACCATGATCACCTTTTCGGGTTTTTGAAACGCTAAAATTGCCATAATAAAGGTTTAGTGTTTGATAGAATATGCTACCAGGTTATTAATTCAAGCTTACTTTGAGTACAACTCAACAATCAGTTGTTCTTTGATTGTCTCAGGAATGTCTTCCCGCGAAGGATAGCTCATAAACTTACCGGCCATTTTCTCGGCATCCCATTCAAGCCAGGGATAACGGTTTACACGACCTTCGAGTGAATAAGTGATAGCTTCCAGGCTTTTTGATTTCTCGCGAACAGCAATGATATCACCTTCTCTCAATAACATAGAAGGTACATTGGTTACCTGTCCGTTCACGGTAATGTGACGATGACCAACCAACTGACGGGCAGCGCTGCGCGTTGGCGCAATACCCAGCCTGTAAACAGTGTTATCCAAACGGGATTCGATCAATTGCAGCAGAATCTCACCAGTAATACCACTCTTTTTGCTGGCTTTTTCGAACAGATTTCTAAACTGTTTCTCTAAAATTCCGTATGTGTATTTAGCTTTTTGCTTTTCTTGCAGCTGAATGCCGTATTCCGACTGTTTCTTTCTGCGTTTCGAACTACCATGCTGTCCAGGAGGGTAGTTCTTTTTTTCGAATGCTTTATCAGCGCCAAAGATGGGTTCTCCAAATTTGCGCGCAATCTTTGATTTAGGACCTATATACCTTGCCATTAGTCTTTACTTTTTAATTTTCAACAACTGATTAAACTCTTCTGCGTTTTGGCGGACGGCAACCATTGTGTGGCAATGGAGTAACATCAACGATTTCTGTTACTTCAATTCCGGATGAATGGATCGAACGAATTGCTGATTCGCGTCCTGCTCCAGGTCCTTTCACATAAACTTTTACTTTTCTTAATCCCAAGTCATAGGCGGTTTTTGAACAATCCTCAGCAGCCATCTGTGCAGCATAAGGGGTGTTTTTCTTTGAACCTCTAAAACCCATTTTTCCGGCGGATGCCCAGGAAATGACTTGTCCTTCATTGTTTGTCAAAGAAATGATGATGTTATTGAAAGAAGCTTTGATAAATGCTTTACCGGTAGCTTCGATCTTCACCACACGTTTCTTTGTCGATTTCGTGCTTTTTGCCATTGGATAATGTATTCAATAATATTTGATATGATCCGACTACGCTTATTTAGTAGCCTTCTTCTTGTTTGCAACAGTTTTCTTGCGACCCTTACGCGTACGAGCATTATTCTTAGTGCTCTGCCCGCGAAGTGGCAATCCTAAACGGTGACGAATACCACGATAACATCCAATATCCATCAATCGTTTGATATTAATCTGAACTTCACTACGCAGCTCACCTTCTACTTTGTAATTATCACCAATTACCGTACGAACGTTGTTTTGCTCATCATCAGTCCAGTCCTGAACTTTTTTATCATAATCGACACCCGCTTCTGATAAAATCTTTTGCGAAAGATTTCTACCTATCCCATAGATGTAGGTCAACGCGATTTCTCCGCGCTTGTTATTCGGGATATCAACACCAGCAATTCTAGCCATATCTGTTTAATTAATTATTCAACTTAAGTTTAACCCTGACGTTGCTTGAACTTAGGGTTCTTTTTGTTAATCACATAAAGCCTGCCTTTGCGGCGCACAATTTTGCACTCTGCAGATCTCTTTTTGATGGATGCTCTTACTTTCATTTTTCTGCTTTTTCAGTTTATGGTATATCCAACTATTTCTTGTCTAATAATTTCTTACTTATATCGGAAAGTGATGCGGCCTTTGGTCAGATCGTATGGAGACATCTCCAGTTTTACCCTGTCGCCAGGCAGAATTTTGATGTAATGCATCCGCATTTTCCCGGAAATATGGGCCGTGATCACGTGACCATTTTCCAGTTCCACACGAAACATTGCATTACCCAATGATTCGATAACTGTTCCGTCTTGTTCGATTGACATTTGTTTAGCCATACACTTTCTTTTCTATTTTTTATTCAACACTTCTTCGATGTAAGAAAACGTTGAGAGAATATCTGGTTTACCTTTTCGAATTGCAACATCATGCTCAAAATGAGCCGAAGGTTTGCGATCCAAGGTTCGGATAGTCCAACCATCCGCTTCCTGCTGAACATTTCGAACGCCAAGATTGATCATCGGTTCGATAGCAATTACCATATTCTCTCTCAACTTAACACCGGCGCCACGTCGTCCATAGTTTGGAACTTCTGGTTTTTCGTGAAGCTGCTTTCCAACTCCATGCCCTACAAGCTCACGCACAACGCCATAACCATATTTCTCGGCATGCTGTTGCACAGCAAAACCAATATCTCCGGTACGATTGCCGGCAACTGCCTGTTCAATTCCAAGATAAAGCGATTCTTTGGTTCTTTGCATAAGTAGTTTCAATTCTTCAGAAACTTCTCCAACTGCAAAGGTATAGGCAGAATCACCATAAAATCCATTCTTAAGCACACCACAATCGATCGAAACAATATCACCTTCTCTTAATTCCTGTTGACCTGGAATTCCGTGAACAACCTGATCATTTACTGAAATACATAGTGTTCCGGGAAATCCGCCGTAGCCCTTAAAACCGGGTTCGGCATGATGATCTCTGATAAAAGTTTCGGCAATGGCATCCAGAAAAATGGTTTTTACTCCTGGGGCAATATGCCTGGCTACTTCAGCCAGTGTTTTTCCAACAAGCAAAGAACTCTCTCTTTGTATTTCTATTTCCGCATCAGTTTTTATTGGAATCATGCTGAAATCGAAATTTTTAACCCATATTCATTGCAGATGCTCTTCCTTTGATTCTACCCGATTTGGTAAGACCATCGTAGTGACGCATCAGCAAATAACTTTCAATTTGTTGTAAAGTATCTAACACAACTCCCACCAAAATCAACAGAGAAGTACCTCCGTAAAACTGTGCAAAAGCTGTACTTACACCCATCTGAGATACCAAAGCAGGCAGAATGGCAACGAATCCCAAAAAGATCGAGCCGGGCAGTGTGATTCTCGACATTACGTTATCAAGATACTCAGCAGTTTTCTTTCCTGGTTTTACGCCTGGAATAAACCCGCCATTTTTCTTCATATCCTCAGCCATTTGATTTGGATTAATCGTAACTGCTGTGTAGAAGTAAGTGAATAGAATAATCAGGATAAAAAATGTGAGATTATACCACAAGCCGTTGATGTTTGTGAATGCTGCAGCAATACCCGAAAGGCTTTCTGATGAAGTGAAACCAACCAGGGTTATAGGCAAAAACATGATTGCCTGAGCAAAAATGATAGGCATTACACCAGCGGCGTTTACCTTTAGCGGAATGTACTGACGGACTCCGCCATACTGACGGTTTCCAACGATTCTTTTAGCATATTGCACCGGAACTTTGCGCGTACCCTGAACCAATAATATGGTAAGCAGAATTACAAAAACCAACACTGCAATTTCCACCACGAAGTAAACCAAACCACCACCTTGTTGCTCCAGTCTGGCAATAAACTCACCGAATAAAGCAAATGGAAGGTTGGCAATAATTCCAATCATAATGATCAATGAAATACCGTTTCCGATACCCTTGTCGGTGATTTTTTCACCCAGCCACATTACAAACAAGGTACCTGCAATCAGTATCACTGTTGAAGAAACCCAGAAGAATAGTGATGGATTTGTAACGTTAGGATCAAAAGGAGTGATAGCTTCCGGAGGAAGTTGCGAAATCATATTGGCAATATAACCCGGAGCCTGAAGGGCAACAATTGCTACGGTTAGATAGCGTGTTATTTGGTTAATTTTCCGTCTTCCGCTTTCTCCTTCACGCTGCAGACGCTGGAAATATGGTATTGCCATTCCCAACAACTGAATTACGATGGAGGCCGAAATGTAAGGCATGATACCCAATGCAAAAACTGATGCATTGGAGAATGCGCCACCGGAGAACATATTGAGGAGACCAAGTAATCCGCCGCTTGCCTGGTTTTGCAAATTAGCAAGCATAGAAGGATCTACACCGGGAATCACCACATATGATCCAAGACGATAGATAAGGATAATCCCCAGCGTGTAGAGGATTCGCTTCCTTAGCTCGTCAATTTTATTAATATTTCTGAGTGTTTCGATTAACCTTTTCATTCAGCTTAATATTTTTCAGCAGTACCACCGGCAGCTTCGATAGCAGCAACAGCCGCGGCAGAGAATGCATGAGCTTTAACTTCCAATTTTGCTTTGAGTTCGCCTTTGGCCAAAATCTTTACCTTATCTTTTTTAGCAACAAGGCCATGATCAACGAGCGCCTGAAAATCTATTGCTTCAAGTTTGAATTTATCAGCTAGATTTTGCAGGGTTTCCAGGTTAATCGCACTATATTCTTTACGATTAATATTGGTGAACCCGAATTTAGGCAAACGACGAGCCAGAGGCATTTGACCTCCTTCAAAACCCAATTTCTTGGAAGTTCCTGAACGTTGGCCTGCACCTTTGTGACCACGTGTTGACGTGCCACCAAAGCCAGAACCCTGTCCGCGTCCTATTCTTTTGCGATTCTTTACAGAACCTTTCGCTGGTTTGAGATTACTTAAATCCATTGTATCGTATAATTTCCTGTTATCAACAATTAAACTTCTTCCACCTTCAGCAGGTGTTTCACTTTATCTACCATACCTGCAACAGCGGGTGAAAGTTCGATTTCAAGTGTTTGATTCATGCGCTTGAAACCAAGTGCAGTGAGTGTATCCTTTTGTTTACGGGTACGACCGATACCGCTTTTTACCTGTGTAACTTTTACCTTTTTCATCTTTTGATCGTTTAGCCGTTAAACACTGTATCCAAATCAACACCACGTAGCTGAGCCACTGTATAAGCATCGCGCAGGCGCGTAAGGGCATCAAAAGTAGCTTTTACTACTGAGTGAGGATTGGATGATCCTTTGGATTTTGCCAACACATCCTTGATACCAACGCTCTCGAGCACGGCACGCATAGCACCACCGGCGATAACACCTGTACCAGGCGAAGCAGGTTTGATATATACGAGTGCACCACTATATTTTCCGTATTGATCATGAGGAACAGTACCTTTCAAAACGGGTACTTTCACCAGATTTTTCTTTGCGTCGTCAATACCTTTGGCAATAGCAGCTGTAACCTCTTTGGCTTTTCCAAGTCCGTAACCAACTACTCCATTTTCATTTCCAACAACCACAATAGCTGAAAAGCTAAAGGTGCGACCCCCTTTGGTAACCTTAGTGACGCGCTGGATGCTGACCAACCGATCTTTAAATTCGATTTCGCTGGATTTTACTCTTTTTACGTTAACGTCTGACATAGTTTTTTAGAATTTTAATCCTCCATTACGGGCAGCTTCTGCCAACGATTTCACTCTTCCGTGGTACAAATATCCACCACGATCAAATACGACATTTTCGATTCCTGCAGCTTTAGCTTTCTCTGCAACGAGTTTGCCAACCAACTGTGCCTGCTCGATTTTTGCCGCCTCTTTTTCTGCAATCCCCTCTTCTCGTGAACTAGCCATTACCAGGGTTTTACCTGAAAGGTCGTCGATCAGTTGAACGTAGATCTGTTTATTACTTCTGAATACTGACATTCTTGGACGCTCCGCTGTTCCTTTCACAATCTTGCGAATCCGTTTGCGAATGCTGTCTCGCCTCTGCTGTTTCTTATTCTTTATTGACATCTCAACTGGATATTAATACGTTTTATTCTCACTCTTTATCTGCTATTTACCAGCTGTTTTACCAGCTTTCCTTCTGAGCACTTCACCTTGGAAGCGAATACCTTTTCCTTTGTACGGTTCTGGTTTACGCAAAGAGCGAATTTTAGCAGCAACCTGACCTAACAACTGTTTGTCATGCGAACGCATTTTCAGGATCGGGTTTTTACCTCTCTCGGTAATGGTCTCTATTTTAACTTCAGCAGGTATTTCGAATACAATATTGTGAGAATAGCCAAGCGACATTTCCAGCACCTGACCTTTGGCATCGGCTTTATAACCTACACCAACAAACTCTTGTACAACCTCAAAACCTTCTGAGACACCTTTGACCATGTTTTGGATCAGCGCTCTGTAGAGTCCGTGTTTTGCACGGTGATCGATAGCATCAGACTGACGGTCTAAAACGATCTGATTTTCTTCTACTTTCACGCTGACAGCTTCGTCGAGCTGTTGCTTCAATTCGCCCAGATTTCCTTTTACTGTTACAAGTTGTCCATCAATTTTGATGTCGACACCTGCAGGAATTTCAATGGGCAATTTACCTATTCTTGACATTGATCTGTTCTCCTTCTAATTAACTAATGTAACACAACACTTCGCCACCTATATGGAGCTTGCGTGCTTCTTTATCACTCATGATGCCCTGCGAGGTAGAAATGATGGCAATTCCAAGGCCATTCATAACACGTGGCAATTTTTCGGCATGCACATACTTACGCAATCCAGGGCGTGAAACACGCTCGAGCGTAGTAAGTGCCGGCATCTTTGTAGTAGGATGATATTTCAAGGCAATTTTAATAACACCTTGTTTATCATCATCTTCAAATTTATAATTCAATACATATCCCTTTTCGAAAAGGATTTTTGTAAGGGCCTTCTTCACATTGGAAGCCGGAATCTCTATAACTCTGTGTTTAGCCATGACACCATTACGGATGCGTGTCAAAAAATCTGCTATCGGGTCAGTATTCATTGTATACTTCTTCAAAAAATTAATAATCTACCAACTTGCCTTTTTCACTCCCGGGATCAAACCTTTCAGGGCCATTTCCCTGAAGTTGATACGAGAAATACCAAACTGCCTCATATAGCCTTTGGGTCTGCCTGTGAGCTGACAACGGTTGTGCAAGCGCACCGGAGAAGCATTTTTAGGAAGCTTCTGAAGTGCCTCATAGTCGCCGGCAGCTTTAAGTTCGGCACGTTTGGCGGCATATTTTTCAACCATTCTTTGTCTTTTACGCTCACGCGCTTTCATTGACTCTTTTGCCATGCTTTATGATTTTTTTTGATTTTTAAACGGAAGTCCAAATCCTTTAAGAAGTGCAAGGGCTTCTTTATCTGTATTGGCTGTGGTTACAAATGTGATATCCATACCATTGATTCTGTTCACCTTATCGATATCGATTTCGGGGAAAATAATCTGTTCTGTAATACCAAAGGAGTAATTTCCACGGCCATCAAAACCTTTATCGTTGATACCTCTAAAGTCGCGAACACGAGGCAAAGCAACAGCAACCAGACGCTCGAGAAACTCGTACATCTTTTCGCCGCGCAATGTTACGCGCACCCCAATTGGGCTACCACGACGCAATTTAAAGTTAGAAACATCCCTTTTGGAGATGGTTGGCACGGCCTTTTGTCCGGTGATAGAAGTCATTTCCTCCACACCATAGTCGATCAGTTTCTTATCGGTCAAAGCTGCGCCGATACCCTGATTGAGTGAAATTTTAACAAGCCGCGGAACCTGCATTACACTTGAGTAACTAAACTCCTTCATCAATGCAGGCACGATTTCACTCTTATACTGCTCTCTTAATCTGGGCTGATAGCTCATTACTTAATTACCTCCCCTGTCTTTTTTGAATAACGTACTGATTTTCCTGTTTTTTCATCTGCTTTACGACCAATACGTGAGGCTTTTCCGGATTTGTCCACAATTTTCAAATTTGAAATATGCACCGGGGCTTCCTGTTTCAGGATTCCACCTTTTGGGTTTTCTGCGTTAGGTTTTGTGTGTTTCGAAACAAGATTCACACCTTCAACAAGTGCGCGTTGTTTTTCAACATTCACAATCAACACCTTACCCTGCTCACCCTTATGGTCACCAGCAATAACAATAACATTATCGCCTTTTTTTATATGTAACTTTGTCATATAGCTTCTTCTTTTTGGGATTAGAGTACTTCGGGAGCCAGTGAAACGATTTTCATAAACTGTTTTTCTCTGAGCTCACGTGCAACAGGTCCGAAGATACGTGTACCTATCATCTCGCCAGTATTGTTGAGCAGTACTACAGCATTGTCCTCGAACCGGATATAAGATCCGTCGTTACGTCTGGTTTCTTTTTTAGTACGCACCACAACTGCTTTTACCACAGCACCTTTTTTAACGTTGCCACTTGGCAAGGCGTGTTTAACAGTTGCAACGATCTGATCGCCTATGCGGGCATATCTTTTTCCCGTTCCGCCTAACACCCTGATGCAAAGCACTTCCTTTGCACCACTGTTGTCTGCTACTGAAAGTCTTGATTCTTGCTGTATCATATTACTTCGCCCTTTCGATTATTTCCGCTAATCTCCAACATTTATTTTTACTCAACGGACGGGTTTCCATGATGCGGACGGTGTCGCCGATATTGCAATCGTTGCTTTCGTCATGAGCCATAAAAGTACTGGTCCGTTTAACGAATTTCCCGTATATCGGGTGTTTTACTCGACGAACGATCTCAACAGTAATAGATTTATCCATCTTGTTACTGACAACGACGCCGATTCTTTCTTTTCTGAGTTTCCTGGTTTCCATCTGTCTACTCGTCCTTATTATTGATTAGTTTCTGTCAACTGACGTTTTTTTAATTCAGTCATCAAGCGTGCAATTGTTTTGCGATACGCTTTGATCTTATTGGGGTTCTCGAGTGGCGAAACTGCATGGTTCAATCTGAGACGAACCAATTGTTTGCGTTCTTCTTCGAGGCGCTCGATCAAGTCAGCTGTGCTTAACTCATTGATTACTTCCTGTTTCATAGTCTTTGCCTAATTATTTTCAACGTAATCTCTTCTCACTACAAATTTGGTGGTAATCGGCAGTTTTTGGGCAGCAAGACGCAAAGCTTCTTTCGCTATTGCCAATGGCACACCTTCGGCTTCAAAAATAATTCTGCCGGGAGAAACCGGAGCAACGAAATATTCAGGAGCACCTTTACCTTTACCCATACGCACCTCTGCAGGTTTCTTGGTGATCGGCTTATCGGGGAATACCCTGATCCAAATTTGTCCTTCACGTTTCATGTAGCGGGTAACCGCCTGACGTGCCGCTTCAATCTGACGACCGGTAAGCCATGTTTCTTCCAGGGCTTTTATTCCAAAAGAACCAAAGGCAAGCTGATGGCCACGTTGTGAGAGGCCTTTCATTTTCCCTTTCTGGTGTCTTCTGAATTTTGTCTTCTTCGGTTGTAACATTGTTACTGATGTATTAAAATTCTAAACTAACTTATTTACGTCTTCCGCGTTGGCGTGGTCCACCTGAAGGTTTTGGGCCTCCACCCGGCTTTTTAGCCTGTCCGCCAACAGTGGTCGGAACCAGCTCAGGCTTTCCGTAGATCTCGCCTTTGCAAATCCAAACTTTTATTCCGATTCGTCCATAGGTAGTATGGGCTTCAACCAATGCATAGTCGATATCTGCACGCAAGGTGTGCAATGGGATACGACCTTCTTTATAGGTCTCCTGACGCGCCATCTCGGCACCGCCAACACGACCGGAAATCATTACCTTGATTCCTTCGGCGCCAATACGCATACTGGAACTGATGGCGGTTTTGATTGCCCGACGGAAAGAAATACGTCCCTCAATCTGCTTTGCTATTGTACCGGCTACGATGTAGGCATCCAACTCGGGGCGCTTAATCTCGCTGATATTAATCTGAACTTCTTTGCCGGTGAGTTTTTTCAACTCTTCTTTAAGCTTGTCAACTTCCTGACCTGCTTTACCAATTATCATTCCCGGTCTGGCAGTTGAGATGGTAACGGTAACCAGCTTCAATGTGCGCTCGATTGAAATACGGGAAATTCCTGCTTTTCCTAAACGTGCATTGAGGTACTTTCTGATTTTGTCATCTTCTACCAATTTGGAAGAAAAATCTTTTCCACCATACCAGTTAGAGTCCCAACCTTTAATGATTCCTAACCTTAGACCTATTGGATTCGTTTTTTGTCCCATTCAATTAAAACTTATCGGATTGATTCTGTCTGATTATTCTTTTATTCTGCTGTCAATTACTAGCGTTACATGATTCGAACGCTTCCTGATACGATGAGCACGTCCCTGAGGTGCTGGTTGAACCCTTTTGAGCATTCTGCCCGAGTCAACAAAAATCTCCTTTACAAAAAGATTACTATCCTCAATACGTTTGCCTTCATTTTTTGCTTCCCAGTTGGCAATAGCTGACCGCAACAATTTGTAAACGCGGTTTGATGCTTCTTTGGAAGAAAATTGCAATACATGCAAGGCCATTTCCACGTCCATTCCTCTTACCAAATCAGCAACCAGGCGCATTTTTCTGGGCGAAGTAGGCACATTGCGCAACTTTGCGAATGAAGTCGTTTTCTTAGCAGTTCTTATTTCTTCTGCTCTATTATGTTTTCTAGCTCCCATTTTATCGCGGTTCTTTATTTTTTACCTTTATCTTTTTTTCCAGCATGACCCCTGAAGATACGTGTTGGGGCAAATTCTCCGAGTTTGTGACCTACCATATTTTCTGTTACATAAACCGGAATGAATTTATTTCCGTTGTGTACAGCGATGGTCTGTCCTACAAATTCAGGAGCGATCATTGAAGCTCTTGACCAGGTTTTGATCACCGTCTTCTTTCCGGATTCAACATTGGCCATTACTTTCTTTTCAAGTTTGTAATGGATATATGGACCTTTTTTAAGCGAACGACTCATTGTATAAGGGTTTCTTCCTGATTAAACAATTATTTCTTCCTTCTTTCGATGATATACTTATCAGAAGCATTCTTTTTGGAACGCGTCTTATATCCTTTGGCTGGCAAACCTTTGCGGCTTCTTGGATGACCACCCGAAGAACGGCCTTCACCACCACCCATTGGGTGATCAACAGGGTTCATTACTACACCCCTTACACGTGGCCTACGGCCTAACCATCTGCGACGTCCGGCTTTACCTGATATTTCAAGACTGTGATCAGCATTGGATACCATTCCTACAGTAGCTTTGCAAGTTTGGAGAATCATACGCGTTTCACCTGAAGGCATCTTCAAAACAGCAAACTTACCATCGCGCGACATCAGCTGTGCATACGAACCGGCACTTCTTGCCATTTTACCACCTTGTCCCGGACGAAGCTCAATATTGTGTACTACTGTACCAAAAGGCACTTCGCTCAGGAATAATGTGTTTCCAACATTTGGAGCAGCTCCCTTTCCGGAAACGATCTCCTGTCCTACTTGTAACCCCTGTGGTGCAATGATATAGCGCTTTTCGCCATCTTTGTAAAACACCAGCGCAATGCGTGCTGTACGATTTGGGTCGTACTCAATAGTTTTAACCACACCAGGAATACTGTCTTTATCGCGTTTGAAGTCGATAATACGGTATTTCTGTTTGTGACCTCCACCAACATTGCGAATAGTCATTTTACCTTCTTTATTCCTACCACCGGTACTTCTTCCGGGAGCCAAAAGACTCTTTTCCGGAGTATCGGTTGTAATTTCGTCAAAAGCGCTTATCAGTTTAAAACGCTGCCCAGGAGTTGTGGGTTTGTACTTCTTTAAAGCCATTTATCTAAATGTTGCTAAAAAAATCAATAGTTTCACCTTCAGCTAAAGTCACCACAGCTTTTTTAAAAGCATTGGTTTTACCGGCTATGATCCCGGTTTTTGTGTAACGCGACTTCCGCTTTCCATCATAATTCATTGTATTCACTGCTACAACTTCCACATCGTACAGCTCTTTGATCGCCTGTTTGATCTGCAGTTTGTTGGCACGCTTATCTACAATGAAGCCATACCGGTTGAGCTTTTCGCCCAGTGCGGTCATTTTCTCCGTAATTACCGGCTTTTGAATGATTTCCATTGCTATTTACCTTTTTATATTCCTAAATTAAGCCAGAATCTCTTCGATTGTCTTCAATGAACTCTCCAGCACAAACAATTTCTTCGCATTGAGAATATCATATGTATTCAAACTGTTTGCAGTAACAACTTTAGTGCGTTGAAGATTTCTGGATGAAAGCACGACGTTTTGATCAGCTTTTGGCATCACAAAAAGACTTTTTGCACCTTGTAAATCAAAGCTGTTGAGAATCTTTACAAAATTCTTTGTCTTTGGGCCTTCAAAACTGAAGTCTTCCAAAATTACGATCTCAAGATCTTTCGCTTTGTAAGAGAGTGCAGATTTACGTGCCAGTCTTTTCACTTTTTTATTCAGTTTGAAGCTGTAATCGCGAGGCTGAGGTCCGAAAATACGGCCACCACCAACGAAAAGAGGCGATTTAATACTGCCGGCACGAGCCGTACCAGTACCTTTTTGCTTTTTAATCTTACGTGTGCTTCCAGCTATCTCGTTTCTTTCTTTCGACTTGTGTGTTCCCTGACGCTGATTTGCCAGAAACTGTTTCGTGTCAAGATAGATCGCATGATCATTGGGCTCGATGCCAAACACATCGTCGTGCAACGTTACTTTACGATCTGTTGCTTCGCCACTGATTTTATGTACTACTAATTCCATCTTTCAATTTTTAAAAATCCGTTCTTAGGTCCTGGAACAGCACCCTTTACTAAAATCAAATTCTTTTCGGGGATGATTTTAACGATCTGAAGGTTAATCATCTTCACACGGTCACCTCCCATACGTCCGGCCATGCGCATTCCTTTGAAAACGCGTGAGGGGTAAGAAGAAGCTCCAATTGAACCAGGTGCTCTGAGGCGGTTGTGCTGACCATGCGTAGCCTGACCAACACCACTAAAGCCATGACGTTTTACAACACCTTGAAAACCTTTACCTTTAGTGATACCAACAACGTCAACAAATTCACCTTCCATAAATACTTCAACTGTAACAGTTTCACCCAAAGACTTTTTCTTCTCAAAACGGGTAAATTCTGCAATCATCGATTTTGGACCGGTGCCAGCCTTTTGTAAATGACCTTTCAATGCATTGGTGGTGTGCTTCTCCTTTTTCTCGCCATAAGCAAGCTGAACCGCATCATAACCATCAACGTCTTTGGTTCTGATTTGTGACACGATACATGGACCGGCTTCGATTACGGTAACAGGAAGATTTTTCCCGTTTCCATCATATATGCTGGTCATTCCAACCTTTTTTCCAAGTATTCCTGACATGATACTATACTTTTGTATTTCTTGCTGCTAATGCAACAGGTCAAACTTTAATTTCTACTTCTACACCACTTGGAAGCTCAAGCTTCATCAATGCGTCGATCGTTTGCGAAGTCGAGCTGTAAATATCGAGCAAGCGTTTGTATGACGAGAGCTCAAATTGTTCTCTTGACTTTTTGTGTACGAAAGTTGAACGCAACACAGTGTAAATCTTTTTGTCTGTTGGCAACGGAATTGGTCCGTTAACCACAGCGCCTGTGGTCTTAATGGTCTTCACGATTTTCTCCGCTGATTTATCAACCAGGTTATGATCGTACGACTTTAATTTTATTCTAATCCTTTGGCTCACGTTGAAGAATTATTATTGTTTACAATTATTTGATAATTCCTTTAGCTTTATTGATAACTTCCTCTGCAACACTTTCAGGTGCTGGAGAATAGTGACTAAACTCCATGCTTGAGGTGGCACGTCCGGAAGTTAAACTACGAAGCGATGTTACATATCCAAACATTTCAGACAAGGGCACATCAGCTTTTATTACCTGACCACTAACTTTAGCAGTCACTTCGCGCAAAATAGCGCGACGTTTGTTCAGGTCGCCGGTAACTTCACCCAGAAAATCGTCTGGAGTTAGCACCTCAACCTTCATTATAGGTTCTAGTAAAATTGACTTTGCTTTCCGGCTGGATTCTTTGTAACCAAGACGGGCAGCCATTTCGAAGGAAAGGGCATCGCTATCCACAGCGTGGAAAGAGCCATCAAGCAATCTCACTTTGATGCTGTCAACAGGATAACCTGCCAAAACACCATTTGAAAGAGACTCTCTGAAACCTTTCTGGATTGCAGGGATAAATTCACGTGGAATATTACCACCCTTTACTTCATCTACAAACTGTAACCCTACAACGCCATCGTCAGCAGGTCCGATCTCAAAGATGATATCGGCATACTTACCTTTACCACCAGTTTGTTTTTTATAGGTCTCGCGATGTTGGGCTTTTGCAGTAAGTGCTTCTTTGTAAGCTACTTGTGGACGACCCTGGTTGGCTTCAACTTTGAACTCACGTTTCAAACGATCAACCAGAATTTCAAGATGCAATTCTCCCATACCAGAAATAATGGTTTGGCCCGAATTCTCATCAGTTTTCACACGGAAAGTAGGATCTTCCTCAGCAAGTTTGGCCAATGCTACTGACATTTTATCCATGTCAGCTTGCGTTTTGGGCTCTATCGAAACATGAATCACAGGCTCGGGGAATGTCATTGATTCCAGAAGAATAGGCCTGTTTTCCACACATAAGGTATCACCCGTACGAATCAGTTTAAACCCAACTGCTGCACCAATATCTCCGGCTTCAATTCTGTCGAGTGGATTTTGCTTGTTAGCATGCATCTGCATGATTCGCGAAATACGTTCCTTTTTTCCTGTAGAAGCATTATAAACATAAGAACCTGCTTCGAGCACACCTGAGTAAACACGAAAGAAAGCAATTCGTCCTACAAACGGATCGGTTGCAATCTTAAAGGCTAAGGCACTAAATGGTTCATCAACATTTACTTTTCTTATTTCTTCTTCATCCGTTTTTGGATTGATACCTTTTACTGCATCAACATCCAGCGGACTTGGCAAGAACTGTATAATGCCGTTTAGCAGCATTTGAACACCTTTATTCTTGAAAGCTGAACCGCACATTACAGGATTTATCCGCAATTCTACAGTCGCTTTTCTAATCTGGGCAATAATCTCGTCCTCAGTAAGACTTTCCGGATCATCGAGGAATTTTTCGAGCAACTCATCATTATCTTCGGCCACGCCTTCGATTAGTTTGAGTCGATACTTCTCAGCAGTTTCTTTTAGATCGTCTGGTATAGGGACTTCTACAACAACCACGCCTTTTGAGCTATCGTCCCAAACAAAAGCCTTGTTACGGATCAAATCAACAACACCAGTAAAAGTTTCCTCTTCTCCGATTGGAATTTGCAACGGGATGGGGTTTGCACCAAGACGCTCTTCAATTTGCTCAAGTACGCTAAAAAAGTCGGCCCCTGACCTATCCATTTTGTTAACAAAACAAAGACGGGGTACCTTATACTTATCAGCCTGTCGCCAAACTGTTTCTGACTGAGGTTCAACACCCCCTACAGCACAGAATAGCGCTACAGCGCCATCCAGCACTCGCAATGAACGTTCAACTTCAACAGTGAAGTCAACGTGCCCGGGAGTATCAATAATATTTATCTTGTATTTTTCTTGCTCAAAATCCCAGAAAACAGTCGTAGCAGCTGAGGTAATTGTTATACCGCGCTCCTGCTCCTGAACCATCCAGTCCATGGTAGCAGAACCTTCATGTACTTCACCCAGCTTATGACTGCGTCCGGTATAGTAAAGGATACGCTCAGTAGTGGTAGTTTTACCCGCGTCGATATGGGCCATAATGCCAATATTACGGGTATGTTTCAAGTTTTGTATGGTCTTTGGGTCTGCCATTTTAATGTTGTAGCGTATTATCCTTTTATACTAAAATCTAAAATGAGAGAAAGCCTTATTAGCTTCTGCCATTCTATGTGTATCTTCTTTTTTCTTAAATGCTGCACCTTCTTCTTTATAGGCAGCCATAATTTCACCAGCAAGTTTTTGACCCATTGATTTCTCGTGACGTTTACGAGAATAACCAATAAGGTTTTTCATGCCAATGGATTGCTTACGGCCAGGGCGAATTTCTGAAGGAATCTGGAAAGTTGCGCCACCAATACGACGGCTTCTAACCTCAACTGCAGGTGTAACGTTTGCCAAAGCCTTTTTCCAAACTTCAACAGCATCCTCGCCGGTTTTTTGTCCAACGATCTCCATGGCTTCATAAAAAACCTGATAAGCAATATTTTTTTTGCCTTTGAGCATGATGTTATTCACAAACTTTGTAACCATAACATCCCCAAATTTTGGGTCGGGCAAAATGATTCTTTTTTTTGGTTTAGCTTTTCTCATTGATTAAAATCTTAGTCTGAAAAACACTGTTAGTTATGACTATCTTATTTTTTCTTTGGACGTTTGGTTCCATATTTTGAACGACGCTGCGAACGACCTTCTACACCTGAGGTATCAAGTGCTCCACGAATGATGTGGTAGCGAACGCCAGGCAAATCTTTCACACGACCTCCGCGAATCATTACGATTGAGTGTTCCTGCAGGTTGTGACCTTCACCAGGAATATAAGCATTCACCTCTTTTCCATTTGTTAAACGAACCCTGGCCACTTTACGCATGGCCGAATTAGGCTTCTTTGGGGTAGTAGTATAAACCCTTACGCAAACTCCGCGTCGTTGTGGGCATGAATCCAGTGCAGGAGACTTGCTTTTATCAACCAGTTTTTGGCGTCCTTTTCGCACTAATTGTTGAATAGTCGGCATTTTAAACTATTTAATTTATTGTTAATTTAACCCGATTTTGGGAGCGCAAAAGTACCACAAATTTGTAAACAAACAATACTTTGCTCTAAATTAATTTATTAACACTTATGGGATGTAGTTGAAGGAGGGATAAACCTTGTTGGCAAAGGTTCTCAAAACACATGTGAGTTAATGTTTTCGGCCTTTCTGAGCCCTCACATGAAGAAACCTATTACGTTTTAGCTTATCAGGTTCCTTTAACTATATCGTTTCCAGTTACTTTTAACTTCCCAACGTTTTGGGGCTGCAAAGGTAAAAAGATTTTTTTACCAGACAAGTGCTTCCTTAATTTTTTTTCATAAAGTTTTTTGATTTGCCTGATAAAAAATCAATAAATAACCCATTAACAGTTCTTCTTTTCCTCTACACCAGTTAAACAATGCCTAGAGAAATAATAATCGATCATATCTCGCTTAGCGTCCTCTTATTGCCCCCAAACCTCTTTCTGAGATTAGAGGTTGTAAGCAAAAAAGAACCTAAACCCACAACCCACCTAATCTTAAAACACTTCTAATCCATCTTAATGTACAACACTCATTTTTTCGCTTAGCGTCGCCTTATTGCCCCCAAACCCCCAAAAATGGGGGCTTTAAGATCCTGCTTAACCAAACGATTAAGGTTATT
>JAGYNM010000034.1 GCA_018399335.1 Bacteroidales bacterium
AAAGAAAGGTTTATGTGGGTTTGGTAACCAATTATTTTACTAAGATCGGGGTGGCAGAAATAAAAATGGAAACCCACAGC
Source organism: Bacteroidales bacterium (assembly GCA_018399335.1). GTDB lineage: Bacteria > Bacteroidota > Bacteroidia > Bacteroidales > F082 > UBA5536. The sequence continues at coordinate 81 of JAGYNM010000034.1, forward strand.
ATGACTTTAGGGGATGAAATCCTGATCATCGGACCTACAACAGGAGTAGTGGAAGAACAATTAAATGAGATCAGGGTAGAGCTGCAACAAGTTGACCAAACCAAAAAAGGTGACCTCTGTTCCATCCCTGTCAATACGCTGGTTCGCAGAGGCGATAAGGTGTACAAACTGGTTGAAACCAAATCGCAAGCCTCATGATTACGCAAAACCTGCATACACACACAATTTTTTCTGATGGCAAATCTACAGTTGAAGAGGTTGTTAAATCAGCGATAGATTCCGGACTGCAAAGCCTGGGTTTTAGCGATCATGCGCCCGTGCCTTTTCAAAATACTTTTAGCATTGCCGAAGGTGAGTTGATAAATTATATCGCTAAAATAGAGCAGATTAAAGCCGAATTTGCTGACCAGATAGAAATTCTGCTTAGTCTCGAAGTGGATCATATCCCGGGTTTGATGGATGATTTCTTCATTCAAAATCCGGATTTAAAGCTTGACTATACCATTGGTTCAGTTCACCTGGTTGGTGAGCATGATCCGGCAAATCTGTGGTTTATCGACGGCCCTAAGCGAGAAATTTATGATGATGGTTTGCAGCAGTTTTTTGGTGGTGACATCCGCCAGGCGGTAAAAGCTTTTTATCATCAAACCAATCGGATGCTTGAACAGCAAACACCTGATATTATTGGTCATCTGGATAAAATCAAGATGCACAATCAAAATCGGTTTTTCCGTGAGGATGAATCTTGGTATCGTGCTTTAGTGCGCGAAACGCTTCAGCTGATCAAGGAAAAAGATGTTGTGGCAGAACTCAACACACGCGGCAAATACAAAGGCCGTTCAGAAAGTCTTTTCCCTTCGGATTGGATTTTAAAGGAAATGAAAACGCTGAAAATTCCGGTGATTATTAGCTCAGATGCGCATCAAGCTCATGAAGTCGTTCTGCTATTTGATGAGGCCATTGAATCTTTAAAAAAGTCGGGATATCGCAGCATCTGGAAGTTCCGGAACAAACAATGGCAGGAGAATCCGCTTTTCTGATTTTCATTTCACTAAATCTGTTGGTTTTTATACTTTTACACCTTACTTATACGTTAACCATCAGTGAATTTATACGCACAAAAAAAACGCTGGAAGATCGTCCTGGCCATAATCGCTTTGGTCATTATCGGGGCTTCTATTTATTATACCAATTTACTGGTCAATCGCTTTGCCATACAGGAGCGTACTCAGATCAGGGTTTGGGCTGATGCGGTTCAGCGTCGCGCTAGTCTGATGAATATTACTGAAGCATTTTTTGATGAGGTGCGCGAGCAGGAACGCAAGCGCATCGAGCTTTTTGCTGAAGCATATCGCAGATTGTTAATTGCATCGCCCAACGAAAATTTGAATTTCTATCTCGAAATTATTTCAAACAATACAAGCATTCCTATCATTATAACAAACAATGATTATCAAATTCAATATAGTGCCAATTTACCACCCTATCAGCAGGATATTGACAGTTTAAGCGCTGAATTACTGGCTGAGTACACCGTTTATAAACCCATTGAAATAAGTTTGTCGGGTAATAAAAAACAAATGTTGTATTACAAGGAGTCGCGCATTTTTACGGAGATGAAAAATGTACTGGATGATTTGGTAAGTTCATTTTTTAATGAAGTAGCATTAAATGCAGTAAGTGTGCCGGTAATTATTACAGACAGCACCCAAAAGAAGGTGATTCAATATGGCAACCTGAATGGGTTTGATATGCAGGATAGTGTTTTTGTATATCAACAGCTTGATGAAATGGCCTCTGAAAACATGCCGATTTCAATTAATCTGGAAAATGTTGGCCGGACATACATTTTTTACAGAAGCTCTGATTTATTGCTTCAGATGCAGTTTTTTCCCTTGCTTCAAATCCTGATTATCACCCTGTTTTTGGTAATGGCTTATCTGCTTTTTAGCTATGCGCGCCGGTCTGAACAAAATCAGGTGTGGGCAGGAATGGCCAAAGAAACGGCACATCAAATTGGCACGCCATTGTCGTCGCTTATGGCCTGGATTGAACTCTTAAAAATGCATCCTGAAAAAATTGAAGGCGTGGATGAAATGGAAAAGGATGTGCAACGACTCGAAACCATTACCGAACGCTTTAGTCGGATAGGATCAGCGCCTGTCTTGGAACCTGCCAATATCAATGAGGTTATCGAAGAAACAATCGATTACCTCAGAAAGCGAAGCTCCAGAAAGATTACGTATCAGCTTGATATGCCAAATCAACCGATAATCATTCCACTAAATGCATCGCTTTTCCGCTGGGTAATTGAAAATCTCTGCAAAAACGCCATTGATGCGATGAGCGGACAAGGGTTCATCAGGCTGAAAATGCATTCTGAAGATCGTTACCTGATAATTGATGTGCAGGATACCGGAAAAGGCATGCACAAATCTGCTTTTTCGGCTGTGTTTAATCCGGGATATACCAGCAAAAAGCGAGGATGGGGTTTAGGTTTATCATTGGCCAAACGAATCATCAAGGACTATCACAAGGGAAAAATATTTGTGAAATCATCCATCATCAACGAAGGCACAACTTTTCGTATTATGCTGCGCATGAAGTAATTAGGAGCTACTTTACACCTCCAAAAACCAATAACGGAATCGAGGAGCGAAACAGCAACTTACGGCTCAATCCCGGCTCGAATAATTGCGAAAGCAGGTTTTGTTTTTTGGCTGTAATAGCCATTACGTCAATGTGTTGATCCTGAATAAAACGTTCAATTCCATCTAAAACATCTCCACTTTCGAGCAGGCCGCATTCCACATCGTATCCCTGATAGAAATTATTAAAATGTTCGCGCATAGTCCGCATACGTGTTTCGTCAACTACAATGCTTCCCTGCTGATGTACGTGCAAACAATAAATGCGGGCATTGAATGGCCTCACAAAAGCCATCAAACGACTCAGGCTGTCGAAATCCGTATCGTCAAAACTGGTAACATAGAGCAGTTTTTTTGTTTGTTCAAAGCTGCTTTCGTCATAAGAGGGTGGAATTGCCAGCACAGGAATCTTACCTTTTGAAATAGCCTTGAGTGTGGTGCTTCCAAAAAATCCCCTTTCGAAACGCTGCTTGCCCTTAGTTCCCATCACAATAAGTCCGGGTTTGTAATGGTGTGCCACAGCAGAAATAGCTTCAGAAGCATTTCCTCTGATCAAATCAAAATCAACATCAACACCTTTAATGTGCTTTCGCTTAATCTGTAATTTCAATTCTTCCTGAAAAAGCTGAAGACGCTCTGCTGCTTCTGTCTCGGCAAGTTTAAGCTGTGCTTCAATATCGGTTTGCATGGCATACATTTCGCCCCAGGCAAAATGCTCCGCTGCTACAGGCATCCAGGCGTGCATCAGCCGGATATCGGCTTTCATAAAGGCTGCCAGTTTAAGCGCATAGCGTGCCGCCTTCTCGCTTTCTTCCGAGAAATCAACAGGGACTAAAATTCGCCTTACACTGCGTAATAATTTGATACTTTTTTCTTTTTCACTGCCGCTTGCAAGGGCCAAATCGCTAATATAGCGCTGTGCATCAGGAAGATCGCTTTCGTTAACATGAAGTATTACTTCTGAGGCGGATCCGGCAGTCTGACTCAAAAAGCATGGAATACCTTCTGATTCAAGACGAACTTTGATCAATAATGCACGTGAATAGGTATAGGTGCCGAGATTGATTATTGCGGGTTCATTCAAAACGGATGTTTGCATAAGATCAGTTATTAGGTGTTTTTTCTCTTCTAAAAAACCATCTAATATACAAAACTTTAAGCCTGAAAGCAAAACTTTCTTTAAAAGTTTATCCGATGTAATCGGTATCAACAGGAATTTTGCAAGGCATTATGCGTGTTTTAATGCAGGAGCAATCTTTTTTGATGGAGATAAAACCTTGTTATGTCGTTAATTCAGACTATCTTTGCCGCCCCAAAAATTCTGATAATGAACTCAAAAGATCAATCCGGAAAAAGACCCCGTATTCGTAAAACAGATGAACGCAGCAAGGACAGACCGGAAAAAAGCCGGTTTTCGAAGCCTTACCGTAAAGAAGAGGAAGATAGTCGAAAACCGGAACGTAAACCTTATAAATCAGCTGGAAGCAAAGAATCACGACCATCATTCAGCCGTAATACTGATGACCGGGCTGGAAGTGAAAGAAGTTATCCTAAACCGCAATTTAGCAAAGACCGAAGAACATCTGACGGCGAACAGGGCGGATACCGCGAAAGACCACCAAGAGGAGGTCGCCGTGAATTTGAACATTCCGATCGCGCTGATCGCGGAGGAAGAGATCAATACGGTAAAAGATCATTTTCGCGTAAACCTGCCACACCAAAAGGCTTTGAAAGAGAAGATAACGGACTGATCAGGCTGAATAAATACCTTGCCGATTCAGGTGTATGTTCACGTCGCGAAGCCGACAAATTGATAGAGGCCGGAGCGGTTACCGTAAACGGAAAAGTAGTAACTCAGCTGGGGACTAAAGTAAACCGTGATGATAAGGTGGCTTATGGAGGACAAACCCTGAAACGCGAAGTGCTTCGCTATGTGCTGCTTAATAAACCAAAAGGCTTTTTAACAACTGCTGATGATCCCATGGATCGCAAAACAGTGATGGAATTGGTTGCCAAAGCTTGCGACGAACGCATTTATCCCGTTGGCCGCCTGGATAGAAATACGCTTGGACTGCTTTTGCTGACCAACGATGGCGAATTGGCCAAAAAGCTGACACATCCAAAATATGGTGTAAAGAAACTGTATCATGTTACGCTTGACAAGGCCCTTACCAAAAATGACCTGATAAAAATTGCCGATGGAATAGAACTGGAAGATGGCCCTATTAAAGCTGATGCCATTGCCTGGGTTACAGGAGTTGAGTCGAAAAAAGAGGTTGGAATAGAACTGCACTCCGGCCGTAACCGAATTGTAAGGCGTATTTTTGAAAGTCTGGGTTATAAAGTAGAGAAGCTGGATCGGGTGCGCTTTGCCAGCCTCACGAAGATCAACCTCCCGCGAGGACATTGGCGTCATTTATCCGAAAAGGAAGTTTCGATGCTTAAAATGTTGAAATAGAAGTTTATAAAAATAAAAAAATGCCGGAAAACTAATTCTCCGGCATTTTTTGTTTTAACACTATAAGTTTAATACCTGTTGACGCAATTCAGATCGCTGAAAGCAATTTTCAAACGTTCGATCATAGCTTTTTCGCCTTCGCGAAGCCATTTGCGTGGATCATAGAATTTTTTATTCGGGCTGTCTTCGCCTTCCGGATTACCAATCTGGCCTTGCAGGTAATCGTGATTCTTTGCTTCGAATTTGCGCACACCATCCCAATAAGCCCATTGTGTATCGGTATCGATATTCATTTTTACAACACCATATCCAATAGCTTCTTTGATTTGTGCAGGCTCTGATCCTGACCCTCCATGGAATACAAAATTCACAGGATTGAAATCCGTATTGTATTTTTCCTGGATAAATTTCTGGGAGTTATGCAAAATAATAGGTTGTAATTTCACATTGCCAGGCTTATAAACACCATGTACGTTTCCAAAAGCCGCAGCAACAGTAAAGCGATCGCTCACCTTGCTCAGCACTTCAAATGCGCGGGCTACTTCTTCGGGTTGTGTGTAAAGCTTAGAGCTATCAACATCGCTGTTGTCCACACCGTCTTCTTCACCTCCAGTGATACCTAACTCTATCTCGAGGGTCATACCCATTTTCGACATGCGCTCGAGGTAGCGTTTGCAGATTTCAAGGTTTTCTTCCAGGGGTTCTTCCGAAAGATCAAGCATATGTGAGCTGAATAGGGGTTTTCCGTGTTGTTTGTAAAAAACTTCACCGGCATCGAGCAATCCATCAATCCATGGAAGCAGTTTTTTAGCTGCGTGATCGGTATGTAAAATAACAGGAACGCCATAGTATTCAGCTAATTGATGAATATGATGTGCTCCCGAAACTGCTCCGGCAATTGCTGCTTTTTCGCTTTCGTTCGAAAGGCCTTTGCCGGCATAAAATGCTGCTCCTCCATTTGAGAATTGGATAATCACAGGCGAATTCACTTCGCGTGCAGCTTCCAATACAGCATTAACAGAGTTTGTTCCAATAACATTTACAGCAGGCATGGCAAAATGCTCTGCTTTGGCAAATTTGAAAATGATTTGCAGGTCGTCGCCACTGGCAACACCTGGTTTTACGAGATCTGATAATTTGTTCGACATGGTTAAAAAATTATGTTGTGAATATATTTGATTTTTATGTTAGTGTTTTTGTGGGTCGATCCAATTTACTGAGTTTATCGAGTTGATTTTTTATAATCGTCATCAACTCATTTTTATTGATGGGCTTGGCAATGTAGTCATCGAAACCTGAGTCGAGCATTTTTTCACGATCGCCAGCCATGGCATAGGCCGTTTGGGCAATAAAAGGAATGTTCTTATAAATTGGAAAATCTGCTTTTATTTTGTGCATCAATTGAATACCATCCCAGGGCGATGGTAGATTGATATCGAAGAGCATCACCTGAAAAACATGATTTTTTTTATGACGTTCCCTGATGATCTTTAGTGTTTCTTCTCCATCAACTGCCATGGTGATGTGTCCGGCTTTTTGTAGGATTTTCTGAAGCACAAGCCGGTTCATACGGTCGTCTTCAACAATAAATATGTCCAGCTTGCCTATTTCTGGTGCATTTGGAATGGGAAACGCTGGCATTACCGCTTGCTTTTCTGTGGTACTGACCTTACATGGTAAACTAATCGTAACGGTGGTGCCAACATTGCGTTTGCTGTCGATTTGAATTTCTCCGTGCATCAAATCCAGCAATCTTTTTGCCAGGGGAAGTCCTAGTCCAGCGCCTTGGTAGGAGCGGCCATAACCCGAGCTTTCTTGTCTGAAAGCTTCAAAAAGGTGGTGCTGATAAGCATCTTCCATACCGACACCGGTATCTTTAATTTTAATAAATACGCGATTACCATGAAGATCGTATTGACTTTGAATCGTAACAAATCCTTCGTTGGTGTATTTGATGGCGTTATCGACAAGGATATGAAAAACCCGCATCAGCTTGGCATTGTCAGCAATAATTGCAGGCACTTCATCAAGTTTAGCTTTAAAAGCCAGCGCTTTTTCGTTAGCAGAGAAGCTGGTCAGATCAATCACATTTTGCAAGATCTCATTTATAGAGCATTCATGCAAATCCATGTCAATATCATTTGCTTCTATACGACTGATATCTATGATGTTATTGAGTAGGTTGAGGAGGCGGTCGCCACTTTGTTGAATGCCCTGAGCATATTCATAAAGTACCTTATTCTCTTTTAGCGAAAGCTCAGTTTCGAGCAAGCTCGAAAAACCGATTATGCCATTGAGCGGAGTACGGATTTCGTGGCTCATATTTCCTAAAAAGGCGTTTTTTAAGTAATTGGCATCTTCCGCTTTTTTGAGGGCAAGTTTGAGCTTGAGATCTTTTTCGCGTCTTTCGTTTAATCGCGTCTCCAATTCTGCTGTTCGGCTTTTTACTTCTTCTTCAATTGCAGCTTCTTTTTGTTGATATTCCTTTAAAAGCTGCTGCTGTTCCAGCTGAAGCATCTCAAGGTTTTTGCTGAGTCTTTTTCTGCTTAAAAACGAAAAAACCAAAACAATAACTAAGAACATTAAAGCGGCAATCAAAAAAATAAATGGCCAGTCGAAAAGTTTTTCCTGTTTTTTTTCTAAAAACACTGCAAACGGTTTCGATTGCTGAATAACAGCTTCATTTTCATGTTTTGCGAGAAGCATCAAGGCCTCATTCAGGTTATGATTGGCACTTTCGAATTTATTTTGTGCTGCCTGAATTTGCGCAAGGAGTTGCAAAGCAAGTATGCGACTTGTGCTGGAATTTACATACTGTTGTGTGTCAGCAACTACAGCCTTTAAATGTAGCAAGGCTGTTGTAGTATCGAAACTCAGATATGCACTGGCAAGATCTAAACGCAAAGCAGCTTGCTCAGCACTTTTAGATTCGGAAAGTTTTTTTTCCAGACTGTCGATTGTAATGACAAGGCGCGCCGACTGCGCATAGGTATTTTTAAATAGCCCCGAAAAAAGTAGCATTAGCAACACTAACCAAGCAAGCTGAGCTGTTGCCAGACGTTTGTATAGCATTGTAAATAAGTTACTCAACAATTGGTTTTGCATAGCTGCCGGAGTTTGCCTACACAAAGTTAAACTAAATTTCGTATCTGAGTTTTAATGCTGAAATCCAGAATGAGTTTTACCTGATACAATTTGCCTCAATCAAAACGCTTCTAATGATTTATCGTTCACTATTGAATTTGAGTTTATCATGAAACCTTTATTCTCCGTTTTCTCAAACCTCTCGCTGTGAAATAATTAACACTATTCTTATTTGGTCTAAATTACCATTTTTTGAATTAAGTTGTATCTTTACCCGCTTTATTTTAGGTTGTTTATTGTGTTATAATTTGGAATAGAACAACATACAATTACATTATGATCAAAAAAGTTTTAGTAGCCAACAGGGGCGAGATTGCCATACGCATCATGCGTTCCTGCAGAGAAATGGGCATTGAAACCGTAGCTGTTTATTCTGATGCTGATCGCACTTCAATGCATGTGCGTTATGCTGATGAGGCCTATTACATTGGTCCGTCGCCATCAGCGGAAAGCTATCTGCGTATGGACAAAATTATGGAGATAGCAAAACAGTCCGGTGCTGACGCCATTCATCCCGGATATGGGTTTTTATCCGAAAATGCCTCCTTTTCGGCTTTGTGCCAGAAAGAAGGCATTATTTTTATCGGCCCCGATCCTTATGCCATCGAAACAATGGGGGATAAAATTACTGCCCGCAAAACGATGATTGCTGCCAATGTTCCTGTTGTTCCGGGAACTACCGAGCCTATTACCGACCTCAAAAAAGCAGTAGAAGTAATTCAGGAGATCGGTTTACCTGTGATGATAAAAGCCAGCGCGGGCGGTGGTGGAAAAGGAATGCGTCTTGTAAAAGAGGAGTCAAAGATTTTGGAAGCGGTTTCGGCAGCACGATCCGAAGCCAAAGCGGCTTTTGGAGATGATGCAGTGTATATCGAAAAATATATTTCTTCGCCGCATCATATTGAGTTTCAGGTTTTGGGCGATAAGCATGGCAATGTAGTGCATTTATTCGAAAGAGAATGTTCGGTACAGCGTCGACACCAGAAAGTAGTGGAAGAAACCCCTTCACCTATCATGACTCCCGAAGTGAGGGCTAAGATGGGCGAGGCTGCTGTGGCAGCGGCCAAAGCTGTAAATTATCACGGAGCAGGAACTATAGAGTTTATAGTTGATGACAACCTGAACTACTATTTTCTTGAAATGAATACCAGGCTTCAGGTAGAGCATCCTATCACCGAAAGGGTAGTAGGAGTTGATTTGGTCAAGCAGCAGATTAATATTTCCAATGGTTTGCCTCTGGCTTTTAAACAGGAAGATCTCAAGCAAAGTGGACATGCCATCGAAGTACGTATTTATGCCGAAGATTCCGACAACAATTTTATGCCTTCGCCCGGTGTAATCAAGCATATTACCGAACCCCTGGGATTGGGCGTGCGTCATGATGGATATGCTTACGAAGGTTATGAAATTCCCATGTATTACGATCCCATGATTTCGAAACTGATCGTTTGGGGCGAAACACGATCCGAAGCCATTGCCAGGCTCAAACGCGCCCTTTACAATTATAAGATAACAGGTGTAAAAACGTCCATTCCATATTTACATCGAATCCTGGAAGTTCCTGCCTTTGTTGAGGGTCGTTACAACACTCATTTTATTGAAGAAAACCAACAATACCTTAAGCCACGCAAAAACTGCAGTGGCAGATGTGAGGATGTAGCTGCCATCACGGCGTTTTTTGATTACCTGACTAAGCTCGAAAACCTTCAGCCTCAAGCTCCTACCAAAGAACTGGGCAGCAGCTGGAAAGATTTTGGTCGCAAACGCTCTATTTTGAGATTATAATTTTAACAAAATTGTGAAGAAATGTCGTACGAAATAAAAGTAAACGATCGTATTGCTCAGGTTGAGCTGCTAAGCAGAAATGGCAATCTGATCCAGGTGATGCTCGATAATAAGCTTTATGAGCTTGATATTGTGGAAGTTGAACGTGGTGTTTATAGTATAATTCACCAAAATACCTCATTTAATGTGGAGCTGGTCGAAGCAAAAAATGCCAAGAGTTACACTGTAAATACACTTTACGAATCATTTGATGTTCAAATCATTGATGCCGAAGCTAAATATCTGATGAGTCGTAAAAAAGATGATGGTGAAGATGAGAAGGTAATAGCTTCGCCAATGCCCGGTAAAGTTGTGAAAGTGCTTGTAAAAGAAGGAGATGAAGTGAAAGCAGGCGAAACCGTTGTAGTTGTTTCGGCCATGAAAATGGAGAGCGAATACAAGGTGAAACAGGATCGGGTAATTAAGAAGGTGCTGGTGAAAGAAGGAGATACCGTAGCCGGAGATCAGCCAATGGTAATTATCGAATAAAAATCAATAGTAAAACAGAAAGCCATGTCAATAGAAAACAAATTCAAACTGCTTCAGGAAAAAGATCAACAAGCCGAGCTGGGTGGCGGAGAAGATCGTATCAACAAACAGCATGCCGCCGGGCGCAAAACTGCCCGTGAGCGATTGTTCGATCTGCTCGATCCCAACACTTTTGCCGAGATTGATAAATTTGTGACTCATCGTTCCACTGACTTTGAAATGGATAAGCAGAAATTTTTGGGTGATGGTGTGGTTACCGGTTATGGGAAAATTGATGGCCGTCTTGTATATGTTTTTGCTCAGGATTTCACTGTTTTTGGTGGTTCGCTGAGTCGTGCCAATGCTGACAAAATTGTGAAGGTTATGGATCTGGCCATGAAAATGGGTGCGCCAGTAATTGGCCTCAACGATTCAGGTGGTGCCCGCATTCAAGAAGGCGTAGAAAGCCTGGGTGGATATGCAGATATCTTTTACCGCAATGTGATGTCGTCGGGTGTTATTCCGCAAATTTCGGCTATCCTCGGGCCATGTGCCGGCGGAGCTGTATATTCACCGGCCATTACCGATTTTATCATGATGGTAAAGGACACTTCTTATATGTTCGTTACAGGTCCTGATGTGATCAAAACTGTTACACACGAAGAAGTTACAAAAGATGAATTGGGTGGTGCCATGACGCATAACTCCAAAAGTGGTGTGGCTCATCTGATGGCCGAAAATGACGAACAGGCCATGATGATGCTGCGCGAGCTGATGAGTTTTCTGCCTTCCAATAATATGGAAGATCCGCCGGTGAAAGTTTGTACGGATAACATCAATCGTGAAGACGACAGCCTCGACAGCATCGTTCCCGACGATCCAAACAAACCTTACGATATGCACGATATTATCAGCAAAGTAGTAGATGATCATCATTTCTTTGAAGTTCAGCCTTATTACGCTAAAAATATCATTATTGGTTTTGCCCGCCTTGGCGGAAAACCTATTGGTATTGTAGCCAATCAGCCTGCTGTGCTGGCTGGTGTGTTGGATATCGACAGCTCAACGAAAGCTGCTCGTTTTGTGCGTTTTTGCGATGCTTTCAATATTCCTTTGATCACTTTTGAAGATGTGCCGGGATTTTTGCCAGGTACCACACAGGAGTTTGGCGGAATTATCAAACATGGAGCAAAATTGCTGTATGCCTTTGCCGAAGCAACCGTTCCCAAAATTACGGTTATCACACGCAAAGCTTATGGTGGTGCATACGATGTGATGTCGAGCAAGCATATTGGTGCTGATATGAATTTTGCCTATCCCACAGCCGAAATCGCAGTAATGGGTCCCGAAGGCGCTGTAAATATTATTTACAAAAACAAGTTGAACGAGGAAGAAAGGAAAAAAGCCATAGACGATTATCGCAAAACTTTTGCCAGCCCCTACAAAGCTGCTGCTTTAGGCTATATCGATGAAATTATTTATCCGCGCGAAACCCGTAAAAAGCTGATTCAGGCGCTGGATATGACGCAGTCGAAAACCAAACTTAATCCACCAAAAAAACATGGAAATATTCCACTGTAAACTAATTGAAAATTAATGTTTTAATAAAGCCGGTCAGTAGTTGATCGGCTTTTTTTTAATGTTAAAACATCTGATAAAAGCTTTCCATTGATTTGATAAAAGACCGGTTGATAATCGGATCCTGCAGCCAGCGCGGAAATTGCGGATCAGCCGTTGAATAAGCTGAAAAAGAAGCATAGGTCAGTTTTGAGTCAATGGCATATACTTTCCAAATACTTTCGTAATGCCCGAAATCATTCACACTACATTCGTAAGGAGGCCTGTATTGGTTGCTGCTGCGGATTCTGAAAATGACCATAGGTAAAAATGGATGATGTTCTTCCAACACTTCTGTGATCAGGTATTTGTTGCGCAGTGGCCAGGGTAATTTAAAAATGGTAAAAATCACCCAGAAATGCTTGTTGTGTTGCACAAGTAATTGGGTTTCATCAGCATGATTCATCCACTCGGGAAGTCTTTTATAATCCCTGATAAGCTGCGCAACGTCATCCACTGAAGTATTTTTGAAAACCATTTGAGCTTTGCGCTCGCGAACTTGTTTTCCGTTTTCCAGAAAAAGCCAGCGCTGTTCGGGAATCAATAAGCTGCTTTCGCCCATCATTTCCCACTGGGTTTTCGACATTATCCCTATATTTTCGTCTGTTATGGGAGCTGCAGGCACTGGCAATGCAGTAAAAAGCTCATGCGGCACAAAAAGTACCACAAGAGTGATAAAGAGCCAAAATGAAAGGGTTTTTCTCATACAACGTGCGTAAAAGTAAGCTAAACACACTTATAATGCAATGTTTCAGCGTGTTTTATATCGTTTAAAGCATTTATTGCTGGCACAAAATGGAAGGCAGATAGAATATAGCGTAATTTTGCAGATGTATTTTTCAAGAAGCATAAATGATTACAGCTGATTTTTTTGATAGTGAGTTCTATTACTGGGTGATATTACCCTTGTTAATTGCATTGGCCCGCGTGATGGATGTTACCGTGGGTACCATACGTTTGATATTTGTGTCGCGTGGCTACAAATACCTGGCTCCAATGCTGGGTTTTATTGAGGTAATCATCTGGCTGCTGGCGATTGGACAAATCATGCAACAGCTCGATAATATTATGAGTTATATCGGTTATGGAGCTGGTTTTGCTATGGGCAATTATATCGGCATTAGGCTGGTTGAAAAAATGTCGATCGGAACTGTTGTAATCCGAATCATCCCCAAAAAAGATACAGCTGATTTGATAGCACACCTTCGTGAAGCCAATTATGGTGTTACCTCTGTTGATGCAGCTGGCAAAAGCGGACCGGTTCAAATGCTTTTTAGTATCGTGAAAAAGAAAGACCTGGCCGATGCCTTATCAATTATTAATCAGCACAATCCACATGCATTTTATACCATCGAAGAGGTGCAGCAGGTAAACGAAGGCTATTTTAGGGCTGCTCAGAAAAGATCGTTTTTAACGGGTGGTATTTTTAATATAGGGCAGTTACGGAAGTGATATAAATGGTAATCCGGCACGCTTTTTGGTGTTTTTAGACTGTAAATCAATACCTAAAAGCCATGATCAGTTACAAAACACCACAGGCTGATCTTGAGAATAAGAGGGGCCTGTTTTTTGAAATCGGATTAGTATTAACCTTATTGGGTATCTTTTTAGCCTTTCAGATTAAACGTCCGTCGTATAAACCAACACTTGATTTTAGTCCGGGCGAGATGAATATCATTCAGGAGGAAATGATACAGACGCATCAGCCTACACCACCGCCGCCTTCCAAAGCGCCAATGCAGCAGATAACACTTTTAACCGTTGTTGAAAACACAGAAGAGGTGCAAACGGATATACAAATTCAGGCAGAAGTGGATCAGCAAACAGAAATTCCGGAGTATATACCCGTGGAGCGACCGCCTGATGAAGAAACCATTCAGGAAATGGAGATTTTTTATATCGTTGAAGAACAACCTGAATTTCCGGGAGGGGATGTTGCCCGAATGACTTATTTTGCCAACAATATCCGTTACCCTGCCGGAGCGCGTGAAATGGGTATTCAGGGTATTGTTTACGTGGGTTTTGTTGTTGAACCCGATGGATCTGTATCGCATGTTGAAGTGCTCAGAGGTATCGGCGGAGGCTGCGACGAAGAAGCTATTCGCGTTGTGAAAAACATGCCACTTTGGAAGCCTGGTAAGCAGCGCAATATTCCGGTAAGGGTACGTTTTACGCTGCCGGTTAAGTTTACACTGCTTTAGCCTTACTCAAACTGCTACTACAGCTGGTTATTGATGAGATATTATTTGCATCTTTGCAGGGTGAAATCAATTAAGCTTATCTTTTTTGTAAAAATCGTTATCACCTTGTTGTTGAGTGCTTTGTTGTTGCAACAATGTGCTAATCCGGTGATGCCAGGCGGAGGACCAAAGGACACAGAGCCGCCTAAGGTACTCTCGGCTGTTCCGGAAAATTTTTCGGTAAACTTTGATGCAAAACGAATCGAAATCACTTTTAACGAGTTTGTAAAAGTGACGGATATGCAAAAAAACTTATTGATTTCTCCTCCCGTTGGAAAAAATCCCGAATTTCGTCTTCGTGGAAAAACCCTTCAAATACTTTTTGAAGAACCGCTGTTAAAAGAAACTACTTACACTTTGTTTTTTGGCGATGCTATTGTTGATCTTACCGAAAGCAACCCGCTTAGTGGTTTTAGCTATGTTTTTTCAACCGGATCAGTCCTCGATTCTCTGAGCTTAGGCGGTATTGTACTCAATGCTTTTGATCTTGTGCCACCCGAACAGGCTTATGTAATGCTTTATGCCAGTATACCGGACACTGTTGAACCGGATTCTGTGCCTTATTTGATCAGGCCGCGCTACATTGCACGCACTGATGAGGCAGGACATTTCAATTTGGGTAACCTTAAGGATACTGTTTATCAGATTTTTGTACTTAGCGACATGAACAGTAATCTGCTTTATGATATGCCTGGCGAAAAAATTGCTTTTCTTGATAGTCTGCTCCAGCCAGTTTATGTGGAACATTTTTTAAAAGACTCGATTGACATGATGAGCGATAGTCTGCTGAATGATTCCTCATATTATGACACATTACTCGTTTCGGATAGCTTACGCAGAGAAATAGAGCAATTTGGGGATACACTTGTTGATTCTTTAGCTATTGTAAATAACTTCCTGCCCGAGTTGGATATTCAGCTGTTTATGTTTGAAGAACAGGATTCTGTTCAACGGCTTTTGCGCACCGAAATGGTTAGGCCAGGATTATTGCAGTTTGCATTTAGATATCCTACAAAAAATTTAATAATCAACGAATTAAGACCATTTCCCGATAGCTTTGAAATTATCGAAGTGTACTCAAAGGCTGCCGATACACTGCTTTGGTATTACCCGCCGCAAATCACTGACAGCCTGTTTTTGCTGGTGCAGCAGGATACTATAATTAATGATACGGTTGCTATTTCGCTAGCACTTAAACAGACAGCAGCTTCACGCAGAAAAAAGGAAGAAGATGAAAAACCACCGGCACTCACAATTTCTTTTAATACCAAATCACGAAATCTGGATCTTCCCAGGCCACTGCAGATTCAATTTAATGAGCCGGTACTGACTTATAAGATGCGCGATACGAGTTGGATGATAATTAATGAGGATACTTTGATTAATCGCCTGCAATTTAATAAGATTGATTCACTTGGGTTTAAATATCAAATTGACACTACTTTTGAGCCTGATAGTCGTGTGATGATTCGCTTTCCGGATTCTGTTTTCTTTGACTATAGCGGAAAAACTAATGATACTGCTCAACTTAATTTCAATGTGCCGCCACTGGATCAGTATGGAAATCTGTTTCTTGAAATGAATATCCCCGAAACGGAAAAGAATATCATTGTGCAACTGCTTGATGAAAAGGAAAATGTTCTGAATGAGAAATATCTTTCGGCTTCAGAGCGGTTAGCGTATCCTTTTTTGATTCCCGGGAAATACTTGGTGAAAGTAATTTTCGATCGGAATGGAAACGGGCGCTGGGACACAGGCGACTACCTCAAAAAGCAACAGCCTGAACGGGTTATGTATTTCCCTAAAACTATCGAAATCAGGGCAAATTGGGATCAGGAAGAACAGTGGGAGTTATCTATTGACGGGCAAACTTCAGATTAGCAATCTTTGCACTGATCGATGCAGGTGATAATGTCGGAGAGGGTTTTGTTGCGCAGCGAATAGAATATTTTTTTCCCATCACGTTTGGCTTCGAGTATGCCTTTGTTTTTCATGATATTGAGGTGATGAGATGCTGCGGCCTGCTCAATATCCAGTTTCAGATAAATTTCGGTAACACTCATCTTTGCACTTTGCGTAAGCATATTAATGATTGCCAAACGCACCGGATGCGCAATAGCACGCAATCTGCCAGCAACTTTTTCGAGCTTTAAAATGCTTTGTTCGGTTAATTCGAGTGTTTCCATGAGCCAATTTTTGGCAAAAATACAACTTCTAAACGCTAACATAACTGCATATGTGCATATGTTTTAGGTTTTTGGCTAATATAAAAACGGTCTAAATAAAAAAGCTTTTTTGATGCTTAGACCGTCACTAAGCTTTTTCAGGTGGAGAGTTGATGTTGCGTTTTTTATTTCTTCTGCATTTTTCGCTGCAAAACTTTACCTCATCCCAGTTTTTCTCCCATTTTTTGCGCCAGGTAAATGGGCGGCCGCAAACCAAACAGATTTTTGTCGGTAGATGCTGTTTTTTAATCATTAGAACAGAATTGTTTGAAATCAACCAATTAACAGCGGCAAAGGATGAAAGTTTGGATTGTGCTATTTATTAATGTAAATCATAACAGGTATAATCTCATACCGGAACTCATGATATGGTATGAGATTTGACTTTTTGGTCAGAAAATATTATTTTTGTGAACTAAACATCTAAATTATTTAGATATATGGTTCATGAAACTATAAATAGTCATTTTATCTATACACTTTTTCAAGATCGACGAAGTGTATATCGGTTGATAGACCTGGCCATGCTCACCGGTGAAACAGATCGCGAAAAGCTTGGCAAAAAACTTCATTATTACGTGAACAAAGGAATATTACAAAATCCTCACAAAGGAATTTACACCAAAGAACAATTTTCTCCTAAAGAACTTGCCTGTCGTATTTATGCCCCGGCCTATATTTCATCGGAATATGTGTTGCAAAATTCCGGGATAATATTTCAATACAGCGAAGTTTTTACGCTTGTGAGCTATCTTTCCAGAACCCTGGAAATTGATGATTTTCAATTCAAATTCCGAAAAATTAAGAATGAAATTTTGATTCAACCTCAGGGCATTAACAGATTAGAAAATGGTGTTAATGTTGCCAGTGCGGAACGCGCTTTTTGTGATATGCTCTATTTAAAACCCGATTTCTATTTTGACAATACCCAAGTACTTAATTATGAATACTTAATTAAAATTGCAGCGATTTACAATTCGGCAACTTTGAATAAAAGGGTTAAAAAAATAATTCAAAATGGTTAATATCAATCTTCACAGGCTGCATCTTACACAATTGCTTAAAGCGATTTATGGCGATCCCGAACTTTCCAATTACCTGGGTTTTAAGGGGGGAACTGCATTGATGTTCTTTTATGACTTGCCCAGATTTTCGGTAGACCTCGATTTTGATTTATTGGACAACACACACACAGAAAAAGTGTATGAAAAGATTCATCAGCTTGTTCAAAATCAGGGAAATATTTTTGATGAAGCGCAGAAACACTACGGCATAATTGTAGTGATGGATTATGGAAAAACGGAACGAAAGCTGAAAATTGAAATATCCAACCGAAATTCTGGAAGTCGTTATGAACTGAAAGATTTATTTGGGTTCACCGTTAAAGTGATGCGTATTGAGGATATGTTTGCACATAAACTTTGTGCGCTTACTGATCGAAGTGTTTTAACAAACAGGGATATATTTGACTTGTGGTTTTTAATGGACAAGAAAACTGCTATCAACAGAAAAATTGTTGAAACGCGCATGAATTTGAGCTTAGAAAATCAGTTTGAAACAGCGCTTCATTTGCTGGAAAGCAAAAAAAACCTGCATCTTTTAGATGGCTTGGGAGATTTGATGGATGCGGAGTTAAAATTATTTGTCAAAACAAAACTGAGATCAGAAATTATGAGTTTGTTGCAGTTTTATCACCAATTTCCAATAACAGATTTAAGCGTGAAATAACTACCCCACCTCAGCATACAAATCCGTAAACTCAAATTTGCCTCCATCGAACAGGCCTTTGTCGCTCAGTTTGAGCTGTGGAATAACCAGCAGTGCCATAAACGAAAGCGTCATAAAAGGCGCATGCAGGCTGCAGCCAAGTGCTTTGGCGGCGGCATCGGTTTTTTCGTAGGCTTTGGCAACATCATATGCATTTTGATTGCTCATCAGTCCGGCGACAGGCAGCGGCAACAAACTGACACTGTTTTCGTCGCAGGCTACCACACCGCCTTTGCTTTCGATCAGCAGGTTTACAGCCTTTGCCATAGCAGCATCATCAGCTCCAACAACAATAATATTGTGGCTGTCGTGCGCAACAGTTGAGGCGATGGCACCCCGTTTTAGCCCGATGTTTTTGATAAAACCAATTGCTGGTTTGGCTTTTTCGTAGCGGTTTATCACAGCAATTTTCAAAATGTCTTCAGCAGTATTACTGGTTAAATTTTCACCATCTGCAACTGCCTGTCCGATAACTGTATCAGTGATCAACTGGCCTTCAAGCGCCTCAATCACCTTGATAGCTTTGCCAGTGTTTTCTACAAAAAAGTCATCAGTGGTAACAGGATCAGCAACAAAATTATTTGGAGTAGTGGTTTGTTGAGTTTCAATTAAACTTTGGCCATTTTCGGCAACCAATTGTCCATTCACATAGGTTTGTAACACATTGAAATCATTCAGGTTATCAACCACAATCATATCAGCCGGATCGCCCGTTTGCAAAGTCCCTACTTCAAGCTTATAATGTTCTATTGGATTCAAAACGGCACTACTAAGCACATCCATCACCGGATAACCTTTTTCCACCCCACGTTTTACAAGCTGATTGATATGGCCTTTTACCAGATCATCCGGATGTTTGTCGTCACTGCAAAACAGCACTTTATCGGCATGATTTTCCATCAGATCAATCAGTGCTTCAAAATTTTTGGCGGCACTGCCTTCGCGAATCTGGATTTTCATGCCGTACTGAATTTTGTCCAGTGCCTCTTCCATCGTAAAGCATTCATGATCAGTGGTTATTCCTGCTTCAATATATTTTCGGGCATCTTCACCTTTCAAGCCTGGCGCATGTCCGTCGATGGGTTTGTTGTATTTTTTGGCAACAGCCAGTTTTTCCATTACCATTTTGTCCTGAAACAATACGCCGGG
>JAGYNM010000035.1 GCA_018399335.1 Bacteroidales bacterium
AGTATGAGAGTGAATTTGCTGGTTTGATAGGGTTTAGGGGAACTGATCAGGCAAACCGAAAAACGGAAATCGGATATTGGCTTTCGGAGCCATTTCAGCACAAGGGAATCGTAACGGAATCAGTAAAGCGCTTGGTGAAATTTGCTTTTGAAAAAATGCAGCTTAATCGTGTGGAGATTAATTGTGCAGTAGGAAATTTACCCAGCAAGAAGATTCCACAAAGATTGGGATTTCAGTTTGAGGGAATCGAACGTGACGGTGAGTTATTATCGGATGCAGTATTTGCAGATATTGAACGTTACAGCCTGTGCAAACGAAAAGACAAAATTTCATTTTGAGCGTCAAAATGACTGTTTAATATTGTGTTATTGTGTCAGATTTTCAGAAATCAAATAATATATTTAGGTTATTCTATAGTATTAGGTATGAAATGCTTAAATACAATGATATAAAAATTCATAATTAATTTTGGCATACGAATTGATCTATTCACGATAAAAAGAATAATAACTTAAAAAATGGAGGATTGAATTATGAAACTGACACGTTTTTCGAACAATTTGGTTCCAACTTTTCCTTCATTGATCGATCGTTTCTTTGAAGGAGATCTGATGGATTGGAACAACAGGAATTTTGCCGGAACAGATTCTACTTTACCGGCTGTTAACGTCAAAGAAAATGACGACGAAATCACGATTGAAGTAGCAGCTCCGGGATTAAAAAAGGACGATTTTAAACTGGATTACGACAACGGCCGCCTAACGATTTCTGCTGAAAAAGAGGAAAAATTTGAGGAAAAGGATGGCGAAAAAATTACCCGTCGTGAATTCAGTTACAGCTCGTTCCAGCGCAGCTTCAGTGTGCCCGAAACGGTTGTAAACGTGGAAAAAATCTCTGCAAAATACAGCGATGGCATTTTGAAGCTTACCTTACCCAAGCGCGAAGAAGTGAAGCCAAAGCCGGCAAAGCAGATAAAAATTTCTTAACAGACATTCGGGGCGGGTTTTTCCGCCCTTTTTTATTGCTCGAGTTGTCGTTTGCAGGTTGGACAGAAATCGGCATTTTTTAGGTCGATATCTTCCACATAGGTGGAGGCCTGCATCACGCATCCGATATTACGGCAATGTATCAAACCGAAATTATGTCCCAATTCGTGTACAACTTCTTTTAAAAATCGGTTATAATAGTCTGACTGGTCTGATTTAATTCCATAGCGTTCATTTGTAAGACGATAGCCTGAAGCCACGGCTGTGCGGCCATTAAGATAAGCCTGCCCAAAAATATAAGTGAGAATAGGAATAAAAAGATCAACCTGGAAAAGACCTGCTGTTTTGGTATTTTCTTGGCCAAATTTCTGGTCGACCATAAGCAGCAGTTGATCAGCATTGTATTGTCGGCGCAATCCGTCAAAAAACTGACCCAGCTCGGTTCGTGCTTCCTTAAGCTGAACTTTGCATCCAAAAATGTGTGCTGTTTCGGAGCGTATCATCTCGAGCAAAGTCTTATCGACGATACCAAAAGAGATCAGGTTTATCTGATTGACATTATTCATGGCTTCGGGTCATCACCTGACTTTAGGATTCCTGTTTCAGATCGTACTTCTTTATTTTGTTGTAAAGCGTAACGCGATCGATGCCAAGAGCCTGAGCAGTATGCGAAATATTCCAGCCGTATTTGCTGAGCATCTGATTGATGTGTTGCCTTTCGAGTTCGTTCAGGCTTTCTGTTTTTGGTGCAGGAGTGGTTTTGCTCAATGGCAGATCACGCAGCCTGATTTCTTTTCCATTGCCTACAACGATGGCTCTTTCGATCAGATTTTCGAGCTCGCGCACATTGCCCGGGAAATCGTATTCCTGCAATCTTTTCAGCGCAGCAGCTTCAACGGAAACTTTGTTGCGGCTCATGCTTTTGCAGTATTTACCGATAAAATAATTCACCAAAAGCGGGATGTCATCTTTTCTTTCTCTCAGCGGAGGAACTTTAATATTCACCACATTGAGCCGGTAGTAAAGGTCTTCGCGGAAGCTGCCTTCGTTCACCATTTTCTTCAAATCGCGATTGGTGGCACAAATCACCCTGAAATCGGAGGTTATGGTTTTATTGCCACCAACACGCACAAAGCTTTTCGATTCGAGCACGCGCAACAATTCTACCTGCATTTTTGAAGAAATTGTGGCTATTTCATCAAGAAAAATAGTGCCGTTGTCAGCCATTTCGAAACGGCCTTTTCGGTTGTAAACAGCACCTGTAAAAGCACCTTTTTCGTGGCCAAACAATTCACTCTCGAGCAAACTTTCGGTTAGGGCGCCGCAATGCACGCTGACAAGCGGGAAAAATTTGCGGGATGAATTGGCATGTATCGCTTTGGCAATAAGCTCCTTGCCTGTTCCACTTTCGCCCGTAATAATGACAGATGCGTTGGATTGCGCTACCTGTTCCACTTCGGTGAGCATTTTTTTAACTGCATCGCTTTGTCCGATAATGTCTTCAACCTGTTCCAAAGCAGATACCCGTTCGCGCAGGTTTTCATTTTCCTCCTGCAGCGAAAGCTGACGCAGGGCATTTCTTATCAGGTGAGATAAATCATCCGGATCAAAAGGTTTGGTCACATAATCAAACGCGCCGTCTTTGAGTGCCTGAACAGCAGTATCAACAGTAGCGAAAGCTGTAATAACAATCACTACGGCATCGGGCTTGATCTGTTTGATACGCCGCAACAGTTCCAGTCCATCCATACCAGGCATTTTGATGTCGGCCAGAATGATATCAAAATGCTCGTGATCAAGCATTTTTAATGCTTTTGAGGCGTCTTCGGCACAGGAAACTTCAAAGCCGTCCTCCAGAAACCAGTTGTATAGCGAATCTCTTACAGATGCCTCGTCATCAACAATTAAGATTGAATTTTTTTTCATGATTGTTTTTGGCTTTGGTCAATACTTAAGGGTAAGATAATGGCCATGGTAGTGCCTTCGCCAATTTTTGAAAGCACTTCGATTTTACCATTATGGCGTTGCACGATACCATGTACGATGGCCAGGCCAAGGCCGATACCGCTAACGCCTTGTTTTGTAGTATAAAAGGGTTCAAAAATATGTGGTAACACTTCTTCGTTGATGCCGCTTCCGTTGTCGATTATTTCGATACGCAGCGTTTTGTCATCCGGATTTACTGTTCTGAGAATGATTTCACCATTTTCGTTAATGGCTTCGCTGGCATTCATAATGAGCGCCACGCAAGCTTGTTTGATCTGATTGGCACCACATTTCACGAAATCGTTAGTAGCTTTGAAATCTGTGAGAAAGCTTATCCCGTTGATGCGCACAGGATGTGCCATGAGTTCATATGTTTCTGTGAGCACACGATGCAAATGTATTTCAGCCATATTGCCCTGATCTTTGCGCGAAAAGTCGAGCATGCCACGCACAATTTCGCCGCAGCGTTTGGTTTCTGACTCGATCAGGCTGAGGTGTTTCAGAATAGATTCTTTTTTGGAAGCATATAATTCGATATTGCTAAGCTGCTTGTAAATCAATTTGGTGTAAATCAGAATGCCCGAAAGTGGATTGTTGAGTTCGTGAGCCACAGATGCAGACAGCTTTCCCAACGAGGCAATTCGTTCGAGCTGAATGAGTTCACTTTGGGCTGATCGCAGTTCTTCTGTTTTTTTCTGAACTTTGTATTCCAGTTGCTGCGACCAGTTTTCCAGTTCAACGGTTGCTTGTTGCAGGTTGTCGAGCATGCTGTTAAAGGTTACCGCAACAAGTCGCATATCATCCAACTGGTCGTTGCCTATATCCACACGTGTGTTCAATTTTCCTGCAGCCACGGCAGTACTGGCATTGAGCAGCGCAGTGAGGGGTTTTTTAATTTTTTGGGTAGTAAGCAAAATCAACAATCCCAGCAAAATGACCGAACTGATAATAGCCATCACATAAAAGTCGATAGAAGATTTGTGAACGGATGTATCTAGCTGTGCCAGTGGCATTTTGATGATAAATGAACCCAGAATATCGTCTTCCGGATTATGGGCATGGCACTCAGTAGTGGAGCAGGAGGGTTCATTCATGATGGGTGTGCGAATGAGCAATTGCCTGTGTTGGTCTGTTGTATTGCTTTCGCATTGGCTGTGCTCATCAAAAATATAATAGGCTTTCTCTGTTCTCGGAAAAAGTGTGTCCATTTGCACATGACAGGATTTGCAGTCAGGATTGCTATTATCGTCATAAAGCGAAAATGTTCCATACACAAGATCGTGGTTGTGGTCGTACAGATTTACTTCATCAATATTATGCAGGGTATTGATAACATCGATGATGTTGTACAATTCGCTTTTGTTGTTCTCGAGCATGGAATGATACATAGCACCTTCAACAATGGAGCCAACATTGTCGCCGCTTTGGAGGATGATTTCGTTGAGTTGCTTTTCGTGCACGGATTGATAAATCAAGCCAAATGAAACAAACAAAAATAGCGTCATCAAACCGATACTAAGGATTACGCGGCTGTATATCGTCGACCGAAACCAATGAAATGGAATCAGGCTTTGTAACTTGGTTTTAGTGTTATCTGTTTTCTTTTTCATTTCAGTTTTTCATGTGTCAATCCCAAAGCATCATGTATTGTAAAGCACAAAAACCTGCTTCTTTTGTCGGAATTTTGGATCGAAAATACAACAAAAGAAGCAGTTAAAACCCTTAGAATCATTCTAATTTTGATGAGGAAGGCTCAAAAAGGCTTCTTCAAAATCATTCCAAATAGTGGCAGGCATTTTCGAGAGCGCATCCGGGCTTATTTCACCTCCATCTTGCAATACAATAGGCTGAGCAACAGGATTGTAAGAATTTTGAATTTTTGAAAGGTAATCACGGGCACGCGTAAGTTCATTTATCATCCAGCTTTTTACAGAGTCGGGAGTTATGAGTGATTTAACATCCTGCGACCAATTTGCTGCTTCCACTTCCATCATCCAGCCATGTTGGTAGGGAGAAGCATTTGAAAGAGATACACTTTCTTCGAGCGATTTATTTGTTTTGCGCACGATTCCGCTTACGGGAGAAACAATTTTTAGCTGTTTGCCATTGCTGTGCAACTCTGCTAAAAGTTCGCCACGAACAATGGGTTCTCCGATGTTCTTTTTGAAAATCAGTTTTTCGGCATGAACCAGATTACTGATTAAATCATTGAATCCCAGTCGCAATTGATTTCCCTCAAAAGGCTGTACCCAAATCTGGTTGAGTGCCATATAAAACTGCTGTGGAATGGCAGAGATATTCCCAAAAATATTGGGTACCGTTTTGGTTGCCATTGCCGGCTTTGCCTTTTTGTTGAGGATAATCCAGAAAGGGATCAGCATAAGGAAGAACACTATCGTTAGCAGGTACTCCGAACCCTTAGTTGCGAAGAGGTTATAATATTGATATCCGTCCATAATCTTTTATTTTTGAGGTTAATGATTACTTTTTGCCCAGTCAGGCGATTTCCGTAAAACCGGCATGCGGGTTATGATCCAGCGCAGCACCCATATTTCAATAAAAATGATAGTGAGTGTTACGACAAACTCTTGCCAGGTAGGCACATAGCGTACAGCAGCTTCGTATTGGAATGCAATTATTGAAATGTTCATCCGGTTTAGTACAATACCAAGCAGGGTAAGTACACTGGCCGCTTTTATCATGCCGATATTGTGGGTTCGGTAGCTTTGAAAAAACAGCAACATAGGAAGCAATACAAAGCCAAGCATTTCGAACATAAACCAATAGCCCATCGGGCTAAACAGATATGGCATATTTTGCTGATGCACGAAGATGAGAACTTGCATAAATAAATACACAAACATCCCCACAGCGCAAATTTTTGACAGCCCATGTAAAATGCTGTTGTGCTGCTTATGATGATCTTTGTCGAGCTGATAATCAAATACTTTGCTGCTGATGCTGCCTTCGAGAATCACCATAGAAATACCACCAAACACACTCGACACAACAAACATCAGCGGCATGTAAGCGTTGTACCAGAGTGGATGGATTTTGTCTTTGGCCATCAGGAAAAGCGCTCCAATACCGGATTGGTGTAAAACGGAAAGCGTAATACCAAAAATGACGGCAGCCAATGTAAGTCCCGAAAGGAATTTGCGTGCTTTGCGTGCATTGAGCCATTCGGCAATGGCAGGTGAAAACTCAAGCAACAAGGCAAGCATATAAAGCAGAAAATGCCAGCCAACCAGAAATAACACAGAACTCACACCAAAATTATTGCCAATAATAACATTAATAATGCTAAGTGGACGACCCAAATCGAGCAGTAGCGCGGCTGAATAAAACAAGTAAGCCAAAAAGCCGTTCAAAACAGTGACGCGCACGATTGGCCGGTATTTTTCAAGATTGAGGATATAAACCATAAAAACCAATACATAGGCGCCTCCGGCAAACGCTACGCCTGTAACCACATCAAAACCAATCCAAAGTCCCCACGGAACTTCCTGGCTGAGGTTTGTTACAGAGCCTATTCCTTGAGTAAAACGTATATACATGATAATCAGACCGGTGATAATTACCGGAACACTGATAATGTTAAAAGGCGTAAAGATTTTGCCTTTGGGTTTTAGTTCGTTGAGGATAAATTTGAAAGTATTGTTTTCGTGATTATCCAGATACAGGGGTTGTGGTGCTGCTTTGTTCATGACAATTCCTCCTTTTCATGGGTTCCTGATTTGGGTTTTTTGGTGGCTTCATAAATGCCCAGCAAAGCAGCAGGCAAAAGAATATCAACCGGTGCGATGGAAGAAATAAATCCTTTAGTGAGTGAAGGATAAGATTTATTTTGGATTTTGGTGTTAAAACCTAATTCTTCAAACGGAACGGGAGAGATATACATCCAGCTTGATCCGCCCGCTTCATGTTCACCATAGATATGAGGATAATAAAGCTCTGGATTTTCGGCAATACGTTTGTTAGCTTCGAAAATCAATTCGCGACGTGTGCCAAAATAGAGTGCTTCGTTTGGGCAGTTATAGGCACAGGCTGGCATTTCGCCCTGCTGCTGCAGCTTGTAGCACATATCACATTTTTCAATCTTGGGATTGGTACTGTGATATTCAAATTTGGGCATGTCGAAGGGGCACGAAACCATGCAATAGCGGCAACCCATACATTTGTCTTCGCGCCAAATCACAGAGCCATCTTTGGTTTTGTGCATGGCTTGTGTGAGGCAAGCGGCACCGCAAGCCGGATCGTTGCAGTTCATGCATTGAGTCTTAACAAATACTTCACCTTTGGAGGTATTGTATTTGTTAACGACAGTACGGCGGGTGTGATCGGTTTTGCGGCGTTCGTCTTCGTCAATTACGTCAGGCTCTGTGAGTTCATGCTCCCAGGCGCAATCGTATTCGCAGCCATAGCAGCCTTTGCATTTGGTGGCATCGAACAGTATGCCTTTGAGTTCGGGTAAATCTCCGACTTCATGAGCCGGATCGCCCGCGGTGGTTTTGGAGGTTCCTACTGCCAGCGTTGCGGCCGTAACGCCCATGGCTTTCAGGAAGAACCTGCGGTCAATTTTCTTCATGTCCTGTTAAGAATTTGGGTTAGAAAAAGGGCTTATCGTTTGGTTTTGATCTTATCAGCTATCTGGAAGGGTTAATGAAACTGGTCTGGAAATTTTCCCACACTTCGGGACAGCAATTTTTTAAGGCTTCAGCTTGTGGCTCACCTCCATCCTGTAAAACAGTTTGTGGATGGTGGCTTTCGCTTGTCGAAAGGGAAGCAAAAAAATCGCGCAAACGATTCATTTCGAAACTAATCCATTTGGTATATTCGTTCACCATCATCATCAGTTTGTTTTCCTGTTGCCAGTTGGAAGGCTCAATCTGATAAAGCCATCCTTTGTCGTATGGAGATTGGTTAAGCTCCTGAATATGTGTGTTGATGGTTTCGTTTACTGCTTTTACAACTCCCGTTACAGGTGAAAAAATCGTGATGCTTTTTCCATTTTGGATGAGGCTGATCAGGGCTTCTCCTTTCTCAATTTTTTCGCCTGTTTTTTTAAGTTTTACGCGTGAAATCGGGCCTGTTGCATTCAAGATAAATTCATCTACACCGGTTTTTACCCAGCCGTCTTTTTGCATCAAAGTCCAGGTGTGAGTGCGGTCGAAAAGCAAGCCGGCCGGGCTTTGTTTTGGTGTAGTATTTTGTTCGGCCTCAAGACTGTCGATGAGGTTTTCGTTTCTGCTTTTCTGGGTAAAAAACAAGGAGCCGGTAAGTAATCCGATAATCAGCAGTAATCCCAAAGTCGGCAGAATCAGCTTTTGCCAGGTTTGCTGTTTGATGATCGGTGCAGGAGGAATAACGGGAATGGTGTTGAGTTTTTCAATCTGTGCATAACGTTCGGGAAGCGGCAATTGACCGATATTATTGGCTGCAAGCGTTTGTTGTCCTTCATTCAAGGCCCAGCTTACAAAGCTGATTTGGGCATCAGAAGGTTTGTTTGCGGCTGCCAGAAAATAGGTATTTGTGAGGTCATGAGGATATTTTCCCATCCAAACGGCACGTTCGAAGCGGCTTGTTTCTGTGTAGAAATTTTCCATCTGATCGAGCTTGCCATTGGCATTCCGGTCAATCGGAAGCAGTGCCAGCTGATTGCTGTTTTCGGTCATCGCTTCGTTTTTGATTGCATTGTAGCTTACAAATCCAATTTTGTTTGTGGCTTGATTCAGGGCTTGCAGAACAGCTTTGTCAGAAGATAGTTTTTCAAGTTTCCAGGAATCAGCTCTTGTTCCTGTAAATTTTTCAAGCATTTCGATCAGCTGAACATCCTCTGAAACGAGAACAGGATTATTTTTCATAAAATCAGCCAATGCTACTGCCGTAAATCCGGTCTTGTTCCAGCTGGCTGTTTCGGGATGGTTAATATTGAAAACACCAACAACTACATTACGTGCAATCGGCACGCGCCAGGTTTGATGATCAAGCTTGGCTATATGTGCTTCATCTGTGATCAATAATGTGTTTTCGTTAGCACCAAAATCAGGTGATTCTGGGGTTTGCAGCTTCAACATACTTTGTGGCTGATGCTGTGAAAAGGAATCTGTCCAGCTGATGGCAAGGTTTTTTAAAATATCCGAATCCTTTTGTTGATTTGCCTGAAGTGGAATTGTAAAGGCAATGATCAAAAGTGCCATCATGAATTTAGAGAAGTGAGCCTGTGTTTTCATGTCTTTATGATTTTTGGAATTATGTTTCTTAATTTTCATCACATTTTTGTTGCTGCCCTGTATGTTCAATTTGTGTGCCAAAGCCCAAAACAATATGTTAATACACACGAAATCAATGAAATACAAAAACCACGATGCTTCGATATACAATGGTAAACTGTTGAAAAAAACAACACATTATTGGCGAAAATTTTGTAACAACCAGTAAATGAGAACTTAAAATGTAAGTGATGAATAAATATACAGCTGTTGAAAAAAACAACAGTGCTTATTTAAAACGCAGAAAATCAAATTGATATGATTTTCTTAAAACTAATTACTACCGAAAACTGAAGTGGAAGTTGTCATTTTTAAAGGATATCTTATTTTAGCTGGCTTAAAAATGATTCTATGCTTGAAAACCCTGTAGTTTTATCAATTTTGGATTTTATCCATCAAATGGCTACCATCGCCTGGATTGGTGGTATGGTATTTAATTTGCTGGCCGTATTGCCAACCGTTTCGAAAGTGCTGGAACCTGCCCAGGCCGGAAAGTTTATGGGAGCACTGATGAAAAGGGTGCGTGTGATTGTTTATGTTTCCTTGCTGGTGCTGTTTGTAACGGGCATCCCCATGAAAATCGCGAGCGAATATTATGTAGCGATCATTAATTTTGATACAGCCTGGGAAACAGCAAGTTTTGTGAAGCATGTGCTGGTCGCCATCTTAGCTTTGGTCGCACTTTATTCCTTTGAATTGCTGGGCCCGAAAGTTGGGCGTTTGGCAGCGAAAGGACAATCAGCTGAATTAGTCAACTTGCGTAAAAGACAGCAAAAACTGGCTGCTGCTTCTTTTCTGCTGGGAATTGCGATTGTATTTATTTCGGTGATGATGAAGTATTTATGATGATGTTTTGCTAAAACAAGCCTCCATATATTAATCCGCTAATAGTGGCCATTACGATTACCAGCGCTACATAAACCAATGTTTTTTGCGTTCCCATAACACCTCTGATTACCAGAATATTTGGTAAGGAGAGGGAAGGGCCTGCCAGTAAAAGTGCCAACGCTGGTCCTTTGCCCATTCCGGCAGCGATAAGACCCTGCAAAATAGGTACTTCGGTAAGCGTTGCGAAATACATAAACGCACCAACGATAGAAGCAAATAAGTTTGAAAAAATGGAATTGCCACCTACCAGCGCTGTTATCCAATCGTTGGGAATGATACCTGGTATGGCCACATTATCATGCGTTGATCCCAGCAAAAAACCTGCAGTAACAACACCCACAGCTAGTAAAGGCATAATTTGTTTGGTAAAATCCCAGGCCGAGCGTGTCCATTCCGGGTTATCTTCATCATTTTTGTCCAGCAGGGTGATGATGCTCAATCCGGCGATGGCAACAACCATGGGCACCAATGGAGAGGAAGTAAGCAGTCCGGCAGCCGCTGTTGCCAGCGCGGCAAGGGCTACATGCCACCATTTTATCTTGAGGATAAAAATGAGCGAATAGATCAGAAACAAACCAAAAAAACTGGTAATCAGCCATTTGTTCGACCAGATCCAAAACCAGGCTCCTGTAGTTTCATCGGAGGAAGGGGCTCCCCAGTTGGCAAAAACTAAAATCAGCACGAGTGTAAAAAAGTGAAAAGAGGTCTGCCACATCGGCCTTTTCTCGGGCATATCAGGGAAATTCATTTGTTCAGCGCGTTTGGCTCTTTCTTCTTTGCGGTAGATCAGCGACATTGCCGAGCCAATTACTACTGCAAAAACCACTGCGCCGATGATACGGGCAACACCCATCTCGAAACCAAGGATGCGTGCAGTGAGTATGATCGCCAGTATATTGATCGCCGGACCGGAATACAAAAACGCAATGGCCGGTCCTAAACCTGCGCCTCTTTTGTGAATGCTCGAAAATAAAGGCAGGATCGTACAACTACAAACAGCCAGTATCGTTCCTGAGACGGAAGCCACGGTATAGGCCACCCATTTTTTGGCTTTTGCGCCAAAATACTTCATCACCGCTCCCTGACTCACAAAAACGCTGATCACCCCGGCGATAAAAAAAGCCGGAAGCAAACAGAGAATCACATGTTCGCGGGCATACCAGCGCGTTAAATCCAGCGTTGCATCGATGGCCGTAAGGAATCGCTCATTTTCGAGCGGGAGGAAAAATGCAAAAAGGAAAATCGCGATGATCCAACCCAGTATTTTAAACTCTTTTTTGATTTCCATGAGTAGAAGTCTTTTTAAGGAATAAAGAAGATGAAAATATAGTACAATCCTACCAAGATGAAAACAACTGCGATAACTTTTCTGAACCATTTCTCGAAGGTATTAAGCTTATTGTAAAAGCTACCCACTTCCGAAACGGTAAAGGCAAGCATCCAGGCCAGCACAATCACAGGAAGGCCTGTTGCCACAGCGAAAATTACTGGCAAGTATAAACCCGAAGGACTTGCAATGGTAATCGGGATCAGCATGCCAAAATAGAGCAGGCCGCTGTAGGGACAAAAAGCCAGCGCAAACACAATACCCAGCAGCAAAACCTGCCAAAATCCCTTTTTTGGATTTTGTTCCATTTTATCGCCCAACTTGCCCAATCCCGGGAAGTTAATGCGAATAATATCCAGCATAAATATACCAATGATCAACAAAAATGGCCCCAGCAGGCGTTCGCCCCATTGCTGGAAAAATCCGGCAATAGAAAAAGTGCTGGCACCAAAAAAGAGTATCACACCAATCGCTGTATAAGAAATCGCTCGCCCGAGTGTATAAATAAGGCCATTAAGAAAAACCCTCCGCCTGTTTTCCATATCCTTGCTGATAAAGGCGATGGCTGTGATATTGGTGGCTAGCGGACAGGGGCTTATAGCCGTCATCAGACCCAAAAGTAATGCCGTAAGAAATGGCAATGAAGTATTATCCAACAGACTTTGTAAAAAATCCATGCTTACACAATTTGGCTGTTAATCAGATAAACAGACCTTAACAGCAGGTTTAGAAAAACAGCATCTAATTGAGCTGTTCTTTGATAGTTTTGGCAACTACTGCACGAAATTCTTCCGGTTTGGTGCGTGCCATAGCAAAACCTTCTTTGGTGAGATCAATTTTATGTTCGGTATCGCCATTTTTTACAATAAAGAGGCTCGAACCCCATACTTTGAACTGATCCACAAGGCTTTTATTCTTTTTCAGATCAATGTTCACAATATGAACGGCTATCTCACCATTATCCAGCTGTTGCTTAAACTGACTGTTAAGGGTTTCGAGGGTTTCTTTTTCGATGGCTTTGCAACCGGCACAGCGATTGGTGCTGTGAGTGTAGTAAACATCCAGCACTGCATTTTGGGTCTCTTTTATTGCTGTTTCGGACTGAGCACTTAGGCTGCTTATCATGAGCATCAAAAGGCTAGCTAAAAAAAACTGTTTCATGGGGTTAAAGGGTTTTGGTTTTCGAAAATTAATTCAGGAAATTTTTAATTTCTTCGGCAGAGGGAAGCCTTCCGCTGACGACAACTTTATCATCAACAACCAGTCCGGGCGTGCGCATCACACCATAATTCATGATATCCATGATGTCTTCGACTTTGGTGATTTCGGCATCAATCTGATTTTCAGCAACTACATTACGAACGCTTTGTTCGAGTGTTTTACATTTGGGGCAACCAGTGCCCAGGATTTTAATGGATTTTGACATTTTATAAAGGTTTTAGGGTTTTCTTTTCAAAAAGTTTATCGAAGAGTTGTTGGGCCAATACCCAATTTTCCAGGTTGAGGCAATATTTAATTTTGGGTGGAAGCACCTCGCCCTGGATGAGTCCTGCATCTTTGAGCTCTTTGAGGTGCTGCGAAAGTGTGGAGCGGGCAATGGGCAAATCATCAGCCAAATCGCCACTATAACAGCAGCTCTGGCTCGAAAGCAATTCCAGAATCATTACCCTTGCAGGATGTCCGAGTGCCTTGGCCATCCGCGCCAGCTTGATTTGTTCGAAAGTGTAAGTTGTTTCTTCAGCCATTCATTTCGTATTTCGTAAAATTACGAAACAAAAGTAAAAGCTTTTATCTTGGCTACTTGAATCCGTATGAAGAAAAATGCATTCAACCGGAAATTTATAATTATTCTAAATAATATCAGAAGTTAATATACAGAAGTTCAGTGCAAAAGCAATCTTTATAGGTTTAAGACAAATCATTTTTTAAAAAATCCACCCAAAAATAGCGAATGCCTTATCTTTATCTCGTCAAAATCTGAAAAACTATTTTATGTCAAATATCGATCTCATTATCGAGGAACGTGCAGCTAGTATTGGTAGTTTTATGGTGGGCAGATTGCTTCCTTTTAGGCAGAAGCGTGCCGTTGGACCTTTCGTTTTTCTGGATCATATGGGGCCGGCTCAGCTGAATGCTGACACCCAATTTGAGGTGTTGCCACATCCGCATATCGGACTTTCTACGCTAACCTATTTGTTTGAAGGCGAGATCATGCATCGCGACAGTATCGGTTCTGTGCAACGCATCATGCCGGGCGCGGTAAACTGGATGACAGCCGGAAGTGGTGTGGTACATTCCGAACGTACGCCGGACGAACTCAGGGATCAACCCAAGAAGCTTCATGGATTGCAAATTTGGGTGGCCTTGCCAAAGGAGTTGGAGGAAGCAGCACCTTCATTTACGCATATTTCTGCTGATGAGCTTCCGGTGTGGGAAATCGATGGGGTGCGTTTTAAACTGATAGCAGGAGAAGCTTTTGGAAAAAAATCGCCCGTTCCAGTACACAGCCCGCTTTTCTTTATTGAAATTGAAAACCAAGAATCCGTAAATCTGGAGCTGGGAGATGACTTATATGGGGAGCATGCACTATACATCCACGAAGGCAGCGTTTTTGAAGGAGATCACGAGCATAAGCCCGGACGCATTCTGGTGGCGAAAGAAACAAAAATGTGCAGTCTGAAACTGGCTCCTCAGTCGAAAGTTTTCTTGTTTGGCGGCCATCCTTTTCCTGAGGAGCGCTTTATCTGGTGGAATTTTGTGAGTTCTGACAAAACCCTTATTGAGTCTGCCAAAGCAAAATGGAAGCAACAACTTTTCCCAAAGATCCCGGGTGAAACGAGTTTTGTACCTTTACCAGATTAAACAGATGCTTATTCAATAATAAGTTTCAAACGCTTTCCTAATCCCGCCTCAATAATTTTTCTGAAGGTAGAGAGTTCAATATCTGTCTTATTATTTTCGAGCCGGGAAATGTAGAAACGTGTGGTTCCGCTTCGTGTAGCAAGCTGATTCTGAGTGAGTCCGGCTTTTAATCTGGCTGATTTCACAAGACTTCCTGGTTTTGCATTTTCGTTTTCAACCGGCTGACTTAGTTGATATAAGACATCCGGCCCAATTTCATAGGGATAATATTCTAATTTGTCTTCTTTATCTTTTATTTCAATTTTGATATTGGACCATGACAAAGTATAGTTTCTTAGTTTAACTTTTTTAAATTCCTTTAAGTCAAGTAGTTTGAACTCAATATCATCTGATGAAATATTCCAGTTGCTGAATATTTTATTAAAATCCAGAAGTCTGCTTTCACCATTATTGAACATACATTGAATTTTAAACCCATCAAGGTGTTCAATTTTTATGATTCTGGGTATTTTAAGTTTCTGTCTCATCGTGATGGATTTAATTGGTTAAAAATCTGTTTAAGATAATCTTGATGATCTTTTGCCCAGTTTGTAACTTTTTGACGTTGATTTTTTGGTATCATGCCAACAATTGTTTTTAAATTATCTATCTCTATTAGTTCCTCATATTCAGCATAAATGGCATGAAAATGAGGAGGTGGATGATCCCTTGCATATAGATCAATTTTCACTGAATCAATTATTTTAAAAGTTGGCATCTATGTTATCTAATTAGACAACAAAAGTAATTCATTCAGAAAAAAAATGCAACTTTGCTGTAATTTATTTTTTGAATCTTAAACTACACTAATATGTCAACTTCACCCATTATAAAATCATTTCCATTGGGCTTCAATTGGGAAGTGAGTAACCCATTTTTGTTTTGTGTGCACCACCTGGATCATTATCCCAAAGCCAATGCTGAATTTGGTCCGGAAGCATCACTTGCTGGTCGTAACATCGGGCAGGATTTTACGCCAAAGGATGGCTGGCGGATGTATCACGGCACAAAAGTTCCGGGTTTTCCGGCCCATCCGCATAGGGGTTTCGAAACGGTAACCATTGTCTTGCAGGGTTTTGTAGATCATTCTGATTCGCACGGACAGGCCGGGCGTTATGGCATGGGCGATGTGCAATGGATGACAGCCGGAACAGGTTTGCAGCACAGTGAGATGTTTCCATTGCTGAATCAGCAAAGTGAAAACACCTTGGAATTATTTCAGGTTTGGCTCAACCTGCCCAAAGCCAAAAAACATGCCGAACCCCATTTCAAAATGTTATGGAGTGAAGAGATTCCAATCGTAAACAAGCAAGATGAAAATGGCAATACTACAGAGATTCGCCTTATTGCCGGACAATTGGATGAGGTGAAAGCTCCGGCGCCTGCACCGGATTCATGGGCCGCTGATCCGAGCAATGAAGTAGCAATCTGGCTGATCAAAATGGAAGCCGGCGCACAATGGACTTTGCCCGCAGCTACTGATCAGGCGGTAAGAAATCTGTATTGTTATCAAGGGAGTGAAGTGATAGTAGCCAACACAAAAATAGTTAAGGATCAGGCTTTTATGTTGGAAGCTGATCAAGATGTTCTGCTAAAAAATTCAGGCGCTGAGCCAGCCCTTTTTATGCTTTTGCAAGCTAAACCCATTAACGAACCCGTTGCCCATTATGGTCCTTTTGTGATGAATACTGAAGCAGAACTGCGGCAGACCTTTTCCGATTTTCAGCAAACACAGTTTGGCGGTTGGCCCTGGGAACGACATGATCAGGTACACGGAAAAGATGCCGGACGTTTTGCGAAGTATCGCGATGGAAGGGAAGAGCGACCCTAAGCGATTAAAAGCGCATTTATTGTTTTCCACAAAATTTCGGTTTGCTATCCAGCTGACACCCCTTCTGGATATATAATGATTAATCCTGTTTTTTTTAGGCAAAAAGTGGATTAATATAGAGCCTTCAGAAAAAATATTTCTCGATGTTCTAATGGTGTGTTAAAGGTAAATGCTGTTTTTTTTGATAATTATGTTTTACATAATGAACAAATTACAGGGATGTTTGTATTTTTTTGTTAAAAGTTGTCAGGTTTTTTTTAGTTCAACGACTAAGGGTGACGATATCAATAACTGTCAACAATGCTAATTAAACAACTCATTAATTAACTCATTAAAAATGAAAATTCTTACTTTTTTACCTACTAAAACACTTTTACTTTTGTTCAGCCTGGTGGCATTCAGCGCTCAGGCGCAAGATTATTCTTCTGAAGATTTTATTGGCACCTGGAGCGGAACCATCAGTGCTACAAATTATGGGGGATACAATGATCCCATTACATTGACGATTTATGAAGACGGTTTCTACACCGAAACTTCTGGTCATTTGATGCCTACGACTTATCCTAACACTCAGCAATTTGAGTATGATGCTGCAACTAACCGCCTTCATTTTTGGTACCTTGATGTTGTATATGCAGGACAAAGCTTTTATCAGCACTTTTATTACGAAATAGTTCATTTTGAAAATGACACACTCGAAGCACATTACAATCACTGGGATAACCCAGAGCCATGGCCAGAAGCCGGAATAATCTTTTTGGTAAAAGAAAACGCCAATACAACGCCTCCTCCGGTCAATCTGGATATTTTCAACAAGATGATATGCTTTATGTTGATTGGGATGCCCTGAAAATGTAGTCCGAGTCTTACAACGTTTATGTGAGTGTTGAAATGGGAGAAAATGATGTTGGCCTGGTGCAGGGAAACCATGTTTTTGTTAGTATGCTGTTGCCGGACTAATGAGTATTACATTACGGCAGTTTACGAATCAGGTGGGAGTCAGGATCCCTCTGAATCATTGATTGTTACATATGCTACACCTGAGCCGTCTAATCTTTTAGGTATACCTCAAACCGGAGAAATCATGCTTGAATGGACAGCACCAGCTTTTGATGAGCTGCTCCCGGCTGCTTTATTAGGATATAATGTTTATCATAAATTTGAAGAAGGAACCTACGCATTGGTTGAGTTTACCGAAGAATTAACTTTTGTGCATGAAAATCCCGAAACCGGCATGCACAACTATTATGTTACTGCCCTTTATAACGGAGGCGAATCAGATCCTTCCAATGAAATAGAAGTGTCTTACGTGATTTCTTCATTGAATCAAAACCTATTAGCTTCGGTAAATGTTTATCCAAACCCGGCAAATGATTTTGTGTCAGTTGACGCATCAGAAAGAATTCGTGAAATTAGCATTATAAACCAACAAGGTCAGGTGGTTCAAAAACTTGGAAATAGCCTGCAGCAAGCACGCATAGATGTGAGTGAATTGCCAACCGGCTTTTACACACTTCTTTTAGACACAGAAAATGGTGTGATGATCAGAAAGCTGATTAAAAATTAAGTTTAGATTTAAATAGCTAAATAATTACAGAAACCGTCTTCCCGTTGTTGGGGAGACGGTTTTTTCGTTTGGTATCAGGTTTAAAACATCAAATAGGATAATATTCAAAAACTATTAACATATACAAGGTTAAGTTACTATAATATAACTACTTGAAGGGTGAAAACGCATAATCCTTAAAGTTTTATAATGCCACCTTAATAGTCTTCGTTTGGTTTTTTGTTTGAAAACGGAGTAAATAAATTCCTTGTGGTAGCATTGGTAAAGGCAATCGTGTTTCAGGAGTAAGCGAAATTTTATAGTCATGTAAATACGCGCCATTTATTGAGTAAAGGCTGATTTTTGCTTCCTCATTTGAGCGTGCGTTATCATATTCTGAAAATTTTACAATAATTTCATTATTTATCACCATAAGTTCTGGTGAATGCATTGATAGCTGTTGAAAGATTAATGTTGTTGTGCTGATATTTTTATAATATCGGATATTACCCGATTCATTACCTGAAATCAGATCAAGGTCTCCATCACCATCAAGGTCAGCAAAAGCCGGTTTGGATTCTGTACCGGCATCAAAACTGAAAAATGGATTTTGGTCGCCAGTAAGCTCAATAAAATTCGCTATTTCAGCTGTTCCTTTATTTTCGAAATAGTGAAAGTTTCCGTCTTCCACGCCCAGCAAAAGGTCGGAATCGCCATCCAAATC
Organism: Bacteroidales bacterium; assembly: GCA_018399335.1. Lineage (GTDB taxonomy): Bacteria > Bacteroidota > Bacteroidia > Bacteroidales > F082 > UBA5536. The sequence goes on from JAGYNM010000035.1 coordinate 18,462, forward strand.
CAGATCAGCAAAGGCTGGTTTGGCAAAATCGCCGGCATAAACCTGATCCAGGGGATTGTCAGCGCCTGTTTGTTCAACAAAAAGAGGATTGTCTGCTGATCCATCGTTCCTGTATAAACGGATACTGCCATAATCATCACCAATAAATACATCCAAATCGCCATCGTTGTCGATGTCAACAAAATCTAGTTTTCCCTCAAAGCCTTCTTCATAATGATCCAACGGATTGTTTTCGCCTGATTGTTCTTCAAAGACAGCTTGTTGCGGAGTTCCGTTATTTTTAAAATATTTGATCCAGGCATACACGCTACTCACAAAAGCATCGCTGTCGCCATCGCCATCCACATCGGCAAAGGCGATGCCTGCATAAGCAATGCCATCAGCGGCGTTGAGAGGATTTTCATCACCAGTTTGAATTTCAAAAACAGCTTGTGTTGCATCACCAGTATTTTTGTAAAAGGCGATGGAGCCATCTTCCAAGGCAAAAAAAACATCATTGTCGCCATCATTGTCGATATCAGTAAATGCAGGAGAAGCGTATTGTCCAGGCATTAAAGTGCTAAAAGGATTGTCCTGTCCTGTTTTTTCTTCGAAAACAATTTGAGCTTGTGAAACACTAAAACCCATTATCATCGCACAGCATGTTATAGCTAAAGTGATACGAGAAGTCGTAAAGTTTTTCATTGCGATAGTTTTTAAAGTAAGTGGTTCAAATTAATCCAAATTAGTTTAACAAAAATACAGAAGTTTTTTTGAGGTTAGCTTGTAAGGAAGTTTCTTTTAGTATTCAGACGTTTATAAAACGACTTAGAGAAATCAAAACAGAGTCAGTAACAAATTCTTATATTTACACAATCAAAACCAAAGCCTTTATGAAGACAGTTTTTTATTGTCCGGGGGCATCTCGTTATAATAAACCCTGTTAAAACAAACAACAAATGAAACACTTTACTTATCTG
>JAGYNM010000036.1 GCA_018399335.1 Bacteroidales bacterium
ACACTGCAACAAATGGCCATGGCAATGACAAGCTGATTGTTTTTTGCGTTGCCGACACATCCTATGGCGGAATGACGTTCATGGAGATCACAACAGCTAACCGAATGGATAAACAGGCCAGTCTTGTATTGAAAAACGCATACAACAACATAGCTATTGACATATTTACAGCCTTTATATCAGCTGATTACAACAGCAACCGCAAAGCTCAGGGCATTTCCGAAAGTGTTTGGGTTGGAAGGATAGATGCCTGATTGGCCACCTTAACCTTCAAGATGTTTAATAATCTTGAAGGTTTAGGACCAAAGGGATTGTTTGATTTTCTTCGCTCCCTTTAGGGTCGGGGAAAACGAAGAAAATCATTATCGTTTTATTCATGATTCCTACACTCATACAAATTTTAAATCAGTCCCAAACCAAGGGCGAGTGACAAACCAATCAGCATAACTGCTACGATTGTTTGCACAGTATGGATAGTGAGCTTTTTAAGTAAAATATTACCAAGGTATGCTCCTGATATTGCTGCAAATACAGCAAGAACAATCAGCAATAAATTGTCTGTCAAATCGGCCTTAAGTAGTCTGCTGCTATAAACACTCAAGCGCGTAAAGTCAACAAAGGCTGAAACAACAACAGCTGTTCCGATGAATGCTTCTTTGGACAAACCCGCTTTGATCAAAAAAGCAGCACGCAAAGCTCCCTGGTTGCCTGATAATCCACCAAAAAAACCACTTAAGGCACCACCTAAAGGTAGCAGTTTTGCTCCAAATTTCAGGTTTTTAAATATGGGAAGTAAATCCATCAAAGCAAAGTTGATCAGAAGCACCGAGATTAAAAATTTGATGGGATATACTTCAAATGACTTGCCAAAAACTTCATAGCTGAATAAAGGATTACTGTCAGGAATATGCAACAACAGCCATGCACCTGCAAAAGAAGCCAAAACAGCAGGCACACCAAATCGCAGTAAAACAGCTTTATTGGCGTGTTTTCCAACCAAAAACAACTTGAAAATATTGTTAAAAAAATGTACCACTCCCGTCAGTGCAATAGCCAGCTCAACCGGGAAGAAGATCATAAAAACCGGCGTGAGCAAGGTTCCCAATCCAAAACCTGAAAAGAAAGTTAGCATGGCAGCCAAAAACGCAACCAAACAGATGATTATAATTTCCATCGCAATTTTTTAGGGCGCTAAACTAATTATCTTCCTTGTTTAGAACAACTAATTATGATGACATAAACGAATCAATACGTTTTTTAACGTTTTCTTTCAGGTTTTCATAAAAGAAAGCATAGTCATACCGGTGATATACTTCATCAGACCAGCGCCCTAAATGTTTAAGATCAATTTTATTGGAACTTACAGGCTGCATATCAGTGATGATTAAAGCTCCTGTTTCAAGATCGATCTTTGCCCCGCAAAAATTCGGAATCTCTTCGATAACTTCTCCTGTAGCATCATCAAAAATTATTGCTTTATGATTCAATTCCCGCCCTGCCGGGCTTGCGTCTGTTTTCCAATTTAATGGGTTGATGGCTACTGCTCCCGTTAAAAGCACTGGCGATGGCCCGGCATGGGGGCCCTGCGTATTATAAGTAATAATTACACCAGTATCTGTCTCCCCCTGCGCAAGATGCATCCATGGATATTTTTCTAAATCATGCTGCGTAACCGAATAGCCCATCACATAAGCTGCAATCAGCTGTGCATATAAATCTGCGTCAGCAAGTCGGTTGCGCATCAGTTCAATGATAACCATCGATCCCTGGCTGTGGCCGGCAAGGATAAAAGGTCTCCCATCGTTGAGGTGTTTGATGTAATAATCAAAAGCCTGCTCCACATCCTGATACCCAAGCCTGAACACAGGATCAGCAAAAGCATTACGGCCACCATTATTGGCTTCCATCGACTGAGTTGCAGCAGTTTGTTGCCTGTAAAACGGAGCAAACACATTGGCATAAGGAGCATAAACACCTGCCTGAGCCACTAGCAAACCAGCGGCATTGGCACGCAACTTCGAATCGGTTATATCCATATTGGCCGGGCTTTCCTGAGTATAAATGGTTGGATACACATAAAAAACATCTACTTCTTGGTTTATCTGGGGCAGGGAAACCCAGTTTTCTGAGTTACTGTAATCAATATGCGTCATAGCCATTAGGTTTTTAATATTGCTAGTTGAAAGAAATATCATAAGCGATATAATTGCCAGGCAATAGCCAGAATCTTTTGTTTTCATAAGAATTAAAAATTTGATGTTTAAGTAAATAGAAAAACTTTGTGCTGATAACTCTTTGTACTAATTTTCCAGATAGGCCTGAATCCTGTCTTTTGCATTTTGTTCCAGGTTGCGGTACCAAAAAGCATAATCATAGCGATGATATACGCCTTCGGGATAAGACCCAATTTCCAGATTTTCGCCTTCGGGTATTGTTGTTGTTAAAGCACCATTGGCTGTATTAATTTGCGCACCACAATAATTGGATTCTTCTCTGAGGAATTCTCCTGTTTGATCATTAAAAAAAACTGCTCCAAGATTTTCTGATGCTTCGGCCTGCTGATTATCTGTCCGCCAATTAAGCGGATTAATACAATGTGCGCCAGGCAAAAGCATAGGACCTCCTTCTGAAGTAACCGATTGAGTATTGTAGGTAATCACAACCCCCACATCAGTAGCATTTTGAGCTGCAATCAGATTTGCAGCAACCAAATCTGCATCTGTTACCGTATAGCCTATCAGGTAAGCTGCAACCAAACGACTTCTTAGAACTGCATCTGAACCAAAACGGTTTTTTATCAATTCAATTAATGCCATGGAGCCCTGACTATGACCTGCCAGCATAAACGGGCGGCCATTATTCAGGTTTTCGATATAATAATCAAAAGCATTTTGCACATCAACAGCTCCTTGTTTAAACTCTTTAGTATCTGTTGCTAAACCACCACCTGACATATCTACGTTTGTACTCATTTGCCGGTAGTAAGGCGCAAAAACATTGGTTTCCCCTTCATAAACACTTGCCTGTGCTTTCAAAATGCCCTCAGCTAAAGCACGTTCTGACGGATCGGTGATATCCATCGATCCTGAAGTGGCGCTACTAACTGTTGGGTAAACATAAAATACATCAACAGCTTTTGAGGGTGAAGGCTTCCTCAGCCAGTTTTCAGCTGAACTGTAGTCGGGATTCACAGGATTTTCATCCTCGTCTTTACTACAACTCATCAAATTTACTGCACTAATTATTAACATTATTACCAAATAATGAACCACCACTGTTTTCCTGTTTTGTTTTGAATTTGCTTTGATCTTTTTCATTTTGTTTACTGTTTTTTTGGGGTTTGTTAATTTTCATGTAGACATTCGTTTTTAAATATGCGTCCTTGCTTCTAAGTCATATGAACTATCGACTTTTTGGACTTGCTAATAATTGACTGCAATTTACGATCGACCTAAACCTTAAACCAGTTTTTGATGTCTCATTCCATTCAAAAACAAGTCTCAATAAAGCTAATACTAATTGTATAACGTTGATTATATGAGAGATATAAACCACACATTTGCAGTTTATGCCAATGATCAATAGCTTGAGTGTTTTATTTATGAAGTTTAAGGAGCTCACTATAACACGATTTTTTGAGCAATTTCATAACTTTGAAGGCTAAAAGATCACATGTGAATTCGCAGGTAGCCTATTTTTTCGCGGTTTTATTGATTATTCATCTGGCATTTGCCCTCTTACTGATTGTCGCCGGAAAAATCCAGCAGCAAAAAGGCCTGGCTTACTTGTATTGGTCACTTTTCTTAAAAGCGTTACTCTCGCTAGGCCCTGCCCTGCTTATGTTTGATGTTGATATTTCCTGGAATGCCTATTTAACCGGAAATCTCAGGGTAAGTTTAATTCCGCTTTCGTATCTCTACCTCAAAAAGCTCTCGAAAGAAAACAAAAACCTCCAAAAAAATGACCTCTGGCATTTTCTTCCGGTAGCTTTCAGTATCATTCTTACGCTAATTATCGTTCCGGGTCACTCCCACGAAATCGTTGGCCAAAGCAGCGAAACACTCAAATCGACAATGAGAATGATTTGGGACAACAGCATGCGCCATAATATATTAGCCATCACAAGCCGAATCATTTCATTTGGGCAGGCCTTAGTTTATTCCATGCTGGTGTTTCAGCTTTTTAGAAAGTATCTGACGGTAATAAAAAAGCCGGTAATTTTGGGACCGGGACAGCTTGCAAAAGCACATGCATTATGGATCAAATGGGTTGTTGTTATGTTTCTATTTCAGGCATTTTTTTGAAGGCTTTGGCTTATTTGGTATTTATAATTTCTCCATTGTTCTGATTATCGCTTCCTTTATCAACTTGTTTTTGCTTTCTTTCGTGATTCACGCGCTCTCGCAAAGACCTTGCTGCACTTTTTGCACAAAGCCAAAAAGAGGATGATTTACAATGGATTCGAAAGAGTCAATAGATGATTGACAGATTTATAACTCAGGAGATTTATCTTTATACCTGATATTACCCTGGAAGATGCTGCCCGACAACTTGCAATCCCAAAACACAAACTCACTCATATTATAAAAGATGGTGGATACGATTTCTCACCTTTTACAACTTCATTAATAGTCACAGGGTTGAAAAGAGTATTAAACTACTCTCTCAAATCCCAGATAATCTGGTAATTGAATCCATTATCAAACAAGCCGGTTTTAATTCGCTATTTTTTACCGTGTTTTTAAGCAAATCACCGGAAGCACTCCCCAGCGAATACATATGCGAAAACTGGAAAAACCAGAAACTACAAATTCTGACTATCTTCATTTATTGTTATTGATTCATTTCCTGCACGATAGATTTTACTAATTGAAGTTCAATAATTCATCTATTAAAACCACATCCAATTATCGTGCTAATTAATTTGTAACAACTAAACTTTGAGCTCAGTCCGAAAGTCAAAAAACTATTGATTTTTATCTTCTGAACCTCACCCTTAAAGGGGGAATGCTAAAAATCAGTAGTTTTAGAAAGTCCCCTTGGGGGATTTAGGGGCAAATTGATCTTTTCGGAGTGGACTCAAGTCCTAAAATACTACAGAACTCTCCTCAAATCGTAATAATTTACGTATTTTTACTCAATAAACCGAACGAAACATGACCAAATCCGTTGACAACATTTTAACTTTTATTGTTGACAATCAATATTTTGCATTACCCATTGAGCATGTTCAGTATGTTTTACATTCGGCGGAGATACGTTCGCTTCCAGAGGTAAATCCGATTCTATACGGGCTTTTTGATTATCATGGCGAAATAATCGTGATTAATTTGCGCAGGCGTCTCGGACTGAGGAAAAGCCGATTAATATTGTCAAATCATTTTATTTTGGTAACCAAAAATGATCAATCCTACATACTTGTGGTGATGAAGTATCGGAGGTTTACAGCACGGCTGAAGGAGAAGTGATTCGAAAAATTTTGCAATTACTAATAAAGAGAAAGATTCAGCTGTTGATATCGGCCTTGAGTTGATGATTTTCAACAAAGAACAGCTCGGTATCGTGTTGATTTATAACCTTGAAAAGCTAATTAATACGGAGATAGAACTGGACGTAAAAGCCATTGTAAATAATCTAAAGAACTAAAACCACATGCATCAGGAGCAGGAATTAATTGCCATTCGTAATCAACTGGGCTTGCTTTTCGGCTTAAATTTTACCGAAAGTCAGGATAGTTTGTTGGTTAAAAACCTCCAAAATGCAGCTACTGAGCTTGGACTTTCATCGGATTTATCAGCGATAAAATCCTGGTTGAAGAAGAAGAGCTTTTTGCCTGAAGAATCCAATATGCTGGCCAAATACTTAACCATTGGCGAAACCTATTTCTTTAGGGAAAAAGCTGCGCTCAAGCTTTTTACCGAAAAAATAATACCTGATCTGAGCGCTAAATCTCTTATTGATGATGGTAAGCCGGTAAAAATCTGGAGTGCAGGATGTAGCTCAGGGGAAGAACCTTACACATTAGCAATCCTTTTAAAAGAAGCCAACATAAACCTAAAAAACTTAAATATCAGTATATTAGCAACAGATTTGAATGTAAACGCGCTTGCAAAAGCCACAAAAGGCCTCTATACGGAGTGGTCGTTCAGAGAAACCTCAGCTGAGATAAAGGAAAAATATTTCACAAAGCAAAACAAGCAATATCAGATCAAAAAGGAAATTCGTGACATGGTTGTTTTCAAGCCATTAAACCTTGCTACGGCTGATTTTCCTGTTTCTGAAAATCATACCGATCAAATTGATGTGATTTTTTGCCGCAATGTGCTGATGTATTTTTGGTCGGAAACTGCCAAAACAATAGCTACAAAATTTTACCAGGCTTTAAAGCCTGAAGGTTGGCTGATTACCAGCCAGGTGGAACTGATCGACGAATATTTCTCTGTCTTTTCGCGCGAGCACTACGCAAATGGAATTTTTTACCAAAAGAAAGACAAAGCTGTTGTTTTGAATGCAAACAATGGCAGGCAATCTATGTTGGCTCCAAAAACAAACAGCTTTTTGAAATCCACAAAAAAGCCGGCCAATCGAAAAGTGGAACACAATAAAAAACCGTTCATTTCATCAAAAGCGTTTTCAACCTCCAATAAAGCCAATGCAAAAGCTGATTCACAGCAATCACCTCAGCAATTATTTGAATCGGCAAACTATACAGCATGCATTGAAGCATGTGAGGAAAAGTTGAAAATTCAACAGGACAATAAGCAGCTGAGATTGCTTCTGGTAAAATCGCTGGCAAATACCGGCCAGCTTAAACAAGCAGCCGAAGAGGCTGAAACACTTTTGAAAGCGGATGCGATCAACCCTGATTTTTTAAATATTTTTGCTAATATCCTTATGGAAATGGAAGAATGGGATAAGGCTAAAAACTACCTCACTAAAAGCCTGTATATCAATCCCGATCTGCTGGCTACACACTTTAATATGGGCTATGTTTATCAAAAATTAGGAAAAACAAAACAAGCAGAAAAGCATTTTCAAAATCTTTTAAAAAGCCTTGAAAACATGGCGGATAACACTATTGTGTCGGAAATGGATAATATGACAGCAGGCCGCTTAAAGGAACTCACGCTAATGATGGCAGCTTTATGAAGAACGAAATAGCAATCATGAAACAACGTGCTGTGCGCTATGCCAGCCGAACAAAAGATCCGGAAACACATAACCAGCTTTCTGTGATCGGATTTCACCTTCATCCCGAAATTTATGCAATTGATTATGAATATGTTAAAGAGGTAAGAACTGTAATTGAACTTACTTCGATTCCCGGCACACCAAATTTTATAATGGGCATAGTCAATTTTAGAGGAAATATGCTTTCGGTGGTAAATCTGAAGACTTTTTTCGGGCTCAAAGAAAAAGGACTCACCGAGTTTAATAAACTTATAATCATTGGAAAAGGAAACTTTGAATTTGGAATAATGACGGATGGTATCCTGGGAAATCTCTTGTTGGACCAAACTAAACTCAACTCGCCACCACTCACTTTGTCCGAAACCGGATCAGCATTTATAAAAGCTGTAAGCAGTGAAGGCATTATACTGCTCGACACTGAAAAAATACTCAACAGCAAACAATTAATAATTGAGCAATAGCAAAAAACATAAAACTTAACAACATGAAAAATTATTTCAACATTGGTTCCCGTGCGAAAATCGCCATTGGATTTACGGTTATCCTTGCATCATTGGCAGTGATTCTGGCAGTCTCGTTCATCAATATTGATCGTATCTACAATATCCAGCATAAGCTGGATCACTCCCTTCAAGTCACCAATAAAATGACACAAATTGAAGCACAGGAAAATATGATGCGCAGCTTGATCTTGGAGGCTATGTTGTATGAGGATAAAGAAAGGCAAAAATTAGTCTTTTCAAAAATCGAGCATTTAGAAAATGAAATTCGTGTTAATTTAGCACAGATTGAGGAGGATTTAGTTACGATTCCGAATGCTGCAACATTATTTGATGATGTAAAAAGACAAATGGATGAGTACAGAAAAAATAGAAACGAGCAAATCGCCCTTATCCTTGAAGACAATAATAGCTGGCCTGCAAATTTCCCGTACAACACAGACACCGCTTTTTGACCTTATCAGAGAAAAATTCGGATCAACTTGAAAGAATTCTTATCGAGGAAAACACAAAAGCTGGATCAGGAATCCGTAACTGTTTTATCGAAGAGTAAAACCTGATGATAATACTTTGGCACGGTTCTATTTATTGCAGTAGTGTTAATCATACCGGGATTTTAGAATGTTTTCAATGACTTTCAAAAGATATCAAAGAAGGCATAATTGTTTTGGGAACTTCCTCGGCAGAAATTAAACCACCGTGGCAGAAATCTCAACCGGCACTACAGAAACATCCGCTGCTATTTCTGGAAACCACCACCACTGTGGAAGAGATCAGGCAAACCTCTCAGGTTTCGAATCAAAAGCCAAATCGATGCTCGATAGTGCCTAAAAAGCAACCGAAATCGCCGAACAAGGCATGGAATCTTCCCAACATATGATTGACTCCATGGCCAAGATTAACAATCAAATGAAGGTCATCAGCCAGACTATTCAACAACTCTCGAACAGAACCGATCTATTGGTGAAATAACTTCGACAGTTGCCGATATTGCAGATCAATCCAATCTCCTGGCTGTAAAGCCGCCATTGAAGCAGCCAAGGCAGGCGAACATGGTCGTGGCTTTGCTGTTGTTGCCCAGGATCAGATCCCTTTCGGAACAATCCAAAAATCAACGGCTCAGGTAAAAGAAATTCTGAAACGACATACAAAAATCAGTGGTTCAGGCTGTTGAAGTAATTAAAGAAGGCAATAGCTACCGTTGAAGAAGGTAGCAGATTGGTTCATGAAGATCGTGAAGTGGTTGAACAATTATCAGAAACCATTGAAGATGCCATGCAGGCTTCACTTCAGATTTCATCATCAAGCGAGCAGCAAATGGCAGGCATGGATCAGGATTGTACCGCAATGAATAACATCCGGCAGGCAAGCGAACAAAATGTGGCTGGTATCAATCAGGCGCAGCAAGCTGCCAACGACCTTAACGAACTGGGTCAGAACTTAAAGATAATCATTGAGCGTTATCGATTGTAATCATCATGAATAAAAAAGATGAAGACTTCTAAAAGAGCTGCTCAACGATTTTAAAATTGAGGCAGCAGAGCATCATCAGGAAATTGTAAGCGGTTTGGTAAAACTGGAAAAAGAAAACCCTGATAATCCTGACAAAAGCCTTATTGAGACAATCTTCGTGAGCTTCACAGCATGAAAGGTGGTTTTCGCCAGGGCTGTAAACCTTACCACAATAGAGCAGCTTGTATGAATCTGGAGCACCTTTTCACTCAGCTCAAAGATGGAAAATTAGATTTAAAGGCCATCGTATTTGATGATGTGTATAAGGCGGTTGACGTGCTCGAAGAGTTGTCTAACAGATCGATCAAAACCTTCGCCTCAAACTCAAAAAAGCTGTAGATCAAATTGTAAGGAAAGTTTTAAAATTTCAAAACAAAGAAGAAGATAAAACCGGCATTAAGCTTTTTTGACGAAGAAACACCAAAAGAACCTAAAAATCGCTCCAAATAAAGAAGTGATTCAGACTGAAACGCATGCTTTAAATCCTGAAAACCTAAAGCTCAGAAAACAGATGCTGCCAGAGAGGATGAACAAGAGGAAGAGTCATCAATTTCTCCCAATGATTCTCATCCGGAAACTGAAAAAGAAGAGAATGCAGATGCGCAAACTGTAAGGATTACCTTGTCGAAACTTTTAGCATTATGCATCAGGCTGAAGGAATGATTGCACTTAAATCTATTTTGGATCATCATGTTGAACAATATAATCAGATTGGGTCTGATTTTTTAAGAAATGGCGTCAAGAGCTCAATGAAAAACGCATTAAGGAGCAAGAAAATGCTGAATCATTCAACGCACTCAACGATTTGCAGGTGACTTTTATCCAGCCATGAAGAAATACTGTTCAAACAGGCCTTCCAGCTGATCAACTCAAACGCATGTAATATCCAAATCTGTTGACGAATTATTGATAGATGTTCGCAAAACGCTGATGCAACCTTTACAATTTTATTATATACGTTCCGCGCCTTGTAAGGGATTTGGGTAAGTCGCAGGATAAAGAAATTGAAGTAGTTACCAAAGGCAGCGAAATCGAAATTGACCGCCGTGGAAGAACTGAAAGACCCGCTCATTCACCTAATCCGGAACAGTATCGACCATGGAATTGAGCCTAAGGAGGTTAGGATAAAAAAAAGGGAAACCTGCGTTCTTGGCTAAGTTAAGCATTAGCATTAGATAAAGGCAGGATCCAAAATTGAGATAATGATTTCGGACGACGGAGCAGGTATCGACAGAAAAAGCTAAAAGATTCCGCTGTAAAAAAGGGTTTTATCACTGCAGGTAGAAGAAGCAAAAAATGTTTGGATGATGCCGCTGCAAATCTGGTGGTATTTTCGTCTGGCATTTCCACAAATTCTTTATAACAGATGTTCTCGGTCGCGGCCTCGGAATGGCCATCGTGGAGGCAAAAGTGACCAAACTTGGCGGAATGATTCACATACAATCTGAGCGCGACAAAGGAACTACTTTCATCATTACACTTCCGCAATCACTTTCTTCCTTCAAGGGAATTCTTGTAGCGGCATCGGTCATCGCGTTTATTATTCTACAGTCTCGGTGCTAAGTGCCGAAAGGATCGACAAAAACAATCAAAACCATCGAATCAAAAAACCTGCAAATATCTTGGCCAAACTATTGCAATGGTAAAACTTAGCGATGTGCTCAACCTCAAAAAACAACATGTCAAATCTAATGAAAGTTCCTATTTTACTGCCTTGATTTTGCAATCGTCCAATAAACAAATGGCCTTTATTGTAGATGAAGTTCTCGGAGAACATGAGGGTGTTGTCAAAACGCTTGGTGCGCAGCTAAAAACATGTGAAAAATATTGCAGGAGCAACTATTCTTGGCGACAATACTGTAGTTCCCGTCATCGAAGTTTCAGAACTGATCCATAGTGCTTCAAAAGATACAAGAGCAGGTTTGTTTGACAATTGATCAGGAAAAGGGCATCAGAACCCGAGGGCAAAAACGTATTTTAATTGTGGAAGACTCCATTACCGTTCGGAATATGTTGCGTAATGGTCGAAGCTATGGTTTTGAGGTAAAAACTACAATAATGGCTTGGAAGGGCTAAATCGCAAAATCTGAGGACTTTTGATTTGCTGTTACCGACATAGAAATGCCGTGAAAGATGTCGGGATTTGAACTCACCTCAAAATCAGAGAAGATAGTGAGTTATCTGAAATACCGGTTATTTTAGTCACAACACTCGATTCAGATCAGGATAAGCAAGGGGAATGGAAGCCTGTGGCCACGCCTACATCGTGAAAAGCAGCTTTGAAAAAGTAATTTAGTCGATACCATAAACAGATTAATCTAAAGCCTTGAAACGAGCTGAAACAAATAGAAAAATTAAAGTGTTGATCGTTGATGACAGTCGGGTAAGTCAGCGGTTGTATAAAGGCATTTTGGCTTCCTAAGCGAAATATTCGAAATTGTTGGCATCGCTACCAACGGACACGAAGCAATTCTGAATACACCAAACGCTTTCATCCTGATGTGATAAGCATGGATATCAATATGCTCTTTGATGGGTGTTGAGGCTAATAAACACATCATGGACGAAAACCCTGTACCAATTTTAATCGTGAGCAGTTTGTACGAAAATTCCAATATCAGGCTGGCAATGGAGGTTTTGGAAGCAGGTGCAGTGGCAATTATTCCCAAGCCCAACGGTTCCTGGTCATCCGCGCTTAATTTGATGCTGCGCGCTATATTAGGAATCTGGAAACGGATGTCGGAAGTATGTTACCAGAAAAATCAAGCAAAAGATCAAAACAACTAAGGAAGTTAATAAAACAGCGACAAAACTCTGATTGTCATGAGGATTCCAATTTTGATATTGTGGTTATCGGAGCTTCTGCCGGAGGACCTGAAGCAATTAAAACCATCCTAAACAGATTTGATTCAAATTTCCGCTTCCCATAGTCTTGGTTCAACATATTGATCCGGATTTCACTGCAGGATACAAAAACTGGTTACAAACATGGACCAAAATGGAATTGCAGATTATCGAAAAGGAAACTAAAATTTTTCCAGGGCACGTTTATCTTTCGCCCGAAATAAACATATCATAATTTCAGAAAAGGGTGCTGTTAGTCTTTCGGATGATCCGCCTAATAAAGGTCATCGGCCTTCGGTAGCCCAGGTGCTATTTGAAAGCGCTGCTAAAATTTACGGCAAAATACTATTGCAGTTCTTTTATCAGGCATGGGAACAGATGGTGCTGCCGAATTAAAAATCTTAAAGGACAGTGGCGCTCATACAATTGTTCAGACGAGAAAGTTGTCTGGTTTTCGGGATGCCGCACAGCAGTAAGGTTGATGCTGCTTGCACCATTGCTCCACCCGAAGAGATCGTAAATATTATCATGAAATGCACAAAACCATAAATAAACAAACCAATGAACGCAATAATAGACCTGGAAGACGGATACATTCTACCGCTGAAGATTCGATGGTTCAGTCGAAAAAGCTGCAATACTTTTTGAAAGAGGAGCATGGAATCAAACATGTCATTTGTAAAAATGGAGAAGAGGCCTTTAATCAAGCTCTTATCGAGAAACCAACCCTCATTATCAGCGCGATATTGTGATGCCGGTGATGGATGGTTACACTTTCTGTAATAAATAAAAACGATCCGGAATTGAATGATATTCTGTTATTCTGTTAACCTCTTTGAGTGATCCATTGGATATTATCAAAGGACTTCAGGCAGGAGCAGACAATTTTATCACCAAGCCTGAAAGTACTATTTGATTTCCAGAATTATATTTGCTTGCTAATCGTTTTCTGCACAAACATGGTTCTGCTGATATGAGCATCGATATCATGTTTCAAAATCAGCGATTTCAAATCAATTCCGATAAAAAGTAAATCCTGAGCTCTGTTGCTTTCGGTGTATGAAGTGAAAGCTATCAGTCGCAACGAAAAAGTTGCTGGAGGTTCAAAGGAATTGCAAAAGCAAATGATAACCTCATCGCTGCAAACGAAGAATTGGAGGCTTTGCACATACCGTATCTCATGATTTAAAAAACCCCGCTCAATGGCATTATAGGCTTTACTGACCCTTAAAGATGGAGTATGGCGACATGATGGATGAAGACGCGAAGGAATATCTCGGTTGGATTGAGAGTGAAATCCAGCAACAATATGTCGTAATCTGATCGAAGATTTGTTGCAGTATTCACGGTCGGGCCGCACGGAAATAAAACCAGAAAAAGTCGACCTGAGTAAGATTTCACAAGAAATTGTCAAAGAGTTACGTCTATCGGCTTATACTGGTGATTACGAAGTTGATATTGAAGAAAATATGATATTCAATGCTGATCCGGCAATGATGAAAGTTGTTTTCAATAATTTAATTGGAAATGCTTTGTAAAATATTCTCAAAAGGCACAAATCCTCACATAATTATTGGCACGCGCGAATACAATGGTCATCAGGTAATTTATGTGGAAAGATAATGGTGCCGGATTTGGATATGAATAAAAGCTGACGCACTTTTCCTCCAGCCCTTGTAAGACTACATTCCAATAGTGAATTCCGTGGAACCGGCGTTGATTGAAGCACGGTAAAGCGGATTATTGAACGACACAACGGAGAAATCTGGTTTGAATCTATTCCTGGCAAAGGAGCTGTGTTTTTCTTTAGCTTGGGCGACGAATAGCACCTGAGTTCACAATGAAATTTTTCTGAATAGCTACATAAAATAAAAAATATTCATCAAAAAAAAAGGCCGCTGCATAAGCAACGACCTTTTTTCAACGTTTTGGTTTGGACCTATTATGTCCGGATCAGATTAAATAACGCCCTTGATCCATCATAGCATTGGCAACCTTAAGAAACCAGCTACGTTAGCGCCTTTTACATAGTCAATGTAGCCATCTTCCTGTGTGCCATGAACAACGCATGCGGCATGAATATTCTTCATGGATTTCGTGCAAACGGGCATCAACTTCTTCGCGGCCCCATGCAATTTTCATCGAGCTTTGGAGTCATTTCAATCCCGAAGTAGCAACACCACCAGCGTTTACTGCTTTACCAGGTCCGAAAAGGATCTTATGTTTTTTGAATACATCAACTGCCTTCTGTGTAGATGGCATGTTAGCACCTTCTGCTATGCACATTTACGCCATTTTTTACCAATGCTTCCAGCATCTTCTTTTCCTAATTCATTTTGAGTAGCGCAAGGCATAGCAACATCACACTTAACTCCTTAAGCGACGTTTTCCGGCATGGAATTGAGCGTTAGGAACTCATAAGAATATGGTTTTACGATATCCTGGTTCGAAGCACGTAATTCGAGCAGATACTGAATTCCGCCACTGATACCGTCCGGATCGTAGATATAACCATCAGTCCAGAGATAGTAACAACTTTTCCGCCCAGTTCAGTAATTTTGAGATAGCACCCCATGCAACGTTTCCAAAGCCAGAAACAGCAACGGTTTTACCAACAAAATCAGTATTTTTTGTTCCAAGCATTTCCTGTGCAAAATATACTGCTCCAAAACCAGTAGCTTCAGGACGTATAAGAGAACCGCCCCAGTTCAGGCCTTTTCCGGTGAGTACGCCAACATGCTCGCGAGCCAGTTTTTTGTACATACCATACATAAAGCCTATTTCTTGCCGCCAACACCGACATCACCAGCAGGCACATCAGTTTCGGGCCAATCAGGCGCCACAGCTCAAGCATAAAGGCCTGGCAGAAACGCATAATTCTGCGTCGGATTTTCCTTTGATCAAAAAATCAGAACCGCCTTTACCACCGCCCATAGGGAGTGTTGTAAGGCTGTTTTTGAAAATCTGTTCAAAACCCAAAATTTCAGGATGCTAAGATTCACACTGGGGTGAAAACGCAAGCCACCTTTATACGGTCCAATAGCATTATTGAACTGTACGCGATAACCAAGGTTTACGTGAACTTTTCCTTCGTCGTCAACCCATGGCACCTGTGTTAGTACACGATTCAATGATCCGGATCGATGATTCCACCTGCTTCAAACTGAGGGTTTTGTTCAACAACGTCTTCAAGTGTTTCAAGCACTTCTCGAACTGCCTGTAAATACTCTAATTCACCCGATGTTTTTTCTCCAGGTCATTCATGATTTTTTCTAAATTCATCGTTTTTGACTTTTAAAATGAGTCCTGTATAAATTACCTGTTAGTTTTTAACATTGTTAATTCGTTAACAAGGCAAAATTACAGCTTTTAAGTCGACTAAACCAAACAAAACTAAGGAAATTCATGCTGAACCTGCTTTATTAGAAACGGTCTACAAGCTTCTTGCAATCGTTTGTTACAACAGGCTGTAAATCGTGTACTACAGCAGATTCGGGTATCAAATGCTAAAATTGATTTACCGCAACAAAAGGAAAGAAAGTAGCTTATTGACTACCATTTAAGGTTGTGTGTAATCAAAATGCCGTGCACCAGTTGCACGTGAAGAGGCTATCCGAATAAAACGATATTGTAACTCAAATTGAAGTTTTTGTCCGTTTTCGAACAAATAACCCAAACCGGCATTCACACGGTTTTCGAGGTGGTCTTCTCTCCCTCCTTTCCAGTAAAAGTATAAAGCAGCTCATCCCCGCTACAAAATACCATTCACGTAAATCGAGCTTGCTACCCGAAAGCGGACGATCAAAAGTGAACCGATACCTGAAACGATTTCTAAAATCGTCTTCGCCAATCCTTTGCTCCAACCGAAAGCGATTAACCCATTTGAAGCGATTTCCGGATCGGAAGGTGAATTGCTGCATCAGCCGGTGTTCCCAGGCAGGCTCATCCAGAAAGGGTTCATCAAGTCCATAAAGATATCCTAAAGTTATTTGCTTGCCGCCAAGTAATTTGTAATTAGCAAAAAGCTGAAGTTCAAAAACATCCGATTGAGAAAAAGCTGTAAACTATCCGAATCAATAGCCCCAACTGCTGACGAAACCAGCTTGGCATTAGCTGACCAACGCCCTTCCAAGGTTTTACCGACAGAAAGTGCTGGCTCAATAAAAAAGGCCTCACTATGAAAAGGCGGTAAAAATGAGAAAAAGGCTAAACCCAGTAACAAGAATCTTTCATGCTAAAAATAAGGTTGTCGGTTGCGTTTTTTGTATCATCACCCTTTGCTGTAGCAACTTACCCTGTTCATCAAAAAAAAGCAGCTCGTAAAACTGAAGCACGTTTTTCGGTGCATCTCCCCTCTACTTCTAACTCATAATTAATTGATGAGATGATATCTTCTTTTGGTGGCAAGCTTTTCAATTGCTCTACCGAACTTTTGTACCATTATATTGCTTTTGAATGCGAGTCACTTTCAGCTTTCTTGAATCTTCTATCCATATTATGCTGCATTGATGCGCGTGGAATATCAGTTGCTTTTTTTTCCACCCAGGAGTTCTTCAACATCTTTCAATTGTTGCAAGCTGTCAAATTCAATACTGTAATAGGCTTTATCAAACTTAAGTTTCACTTCTTCGTAATTTATAAATTATCCTGATTTGTTTCCTGATAAAACTTTACGGCTTTTGCATTTTTCGAGCAGGGGCAGAATGACCTGCATCGCTGCATCCGAAATTCATCTGCTGAAATCTTTTTCACGCTCATATTTAATGTTCTGCTGAGCCAGCAAGAGTGGAAAGGAAAAAAAATGACGGACACGAGGACAATTAACTTTTGCATATGCTAAGGATTAATTCAAAGTTAGAATTTAAACACAGAAGGAAAACCTTTGTTTTTGCCAGAATTCAGAATGCTCATATTTAACATCTGTTAAGTAAAATTAGTACAAAATCCGCACAAAACGGCCCGAAATGATCCATTAATTTAGAGCTTTTCCAAATTAAATCTAATTAAGTATTTAAATGCGTATATTCGTGAAAATGTTTTTTCTTTGCAGCTGAAAAAGGATGACTTATGTTTTTCTTCGGCTTGTTATCGACTAATCTTCCCTACATTGTCCTGGCAGTGCTGTATCTGATTTCCTTTGCAGGCTTTTCGCTTAAAGCATTGGAACAGGAAGCCCTCAGCAATGCCGATCTCAATCCAAATGTCATTCTTGCACAGAAGAATCAAAATTCCTTCGACAATTATTTTGACTATTCAGACTATTTTACCGATCAGGAAGTTTCGGATTTGCCAGAAAAATCACCCGGAAATCCCCCTCTTCCAAAACAAAAATGTAGTGAAAGCTGCACAACTTTCAGCTTAGTAAACCGCCTGATCAATTACACACTTTTTAGTCGCCCTCCTCCGGTTTTGGTTTAAAAATTACAAGCTGCTAATCAGTGGCTTTCCCCTGAAAATTTTACAAAACCAAAAACATTTAATTCATTTTTAATGAAGCGCATTTTACTTATAACCAGCTTGCTGTTCATGCTGATAGGTATTGAGCTAAATGCACAGCAGATGCATTTCATCCTCAACGACAGTACCGGTATTCCCGAAATCATTCTCGACGAAATCACCATAAGGGCACCAAAAGACCGCCTGGAATTGAAAGATTTACCGGGCGCAGCTACAGTATTATCAAGCCGTGCAATACAAGAAAGCGGTATTGAATCGGTGAAAGATTTGTCATCAATCACACCTAACTTATTTATGCCCGATTACGGATCCAAACTTACCTCGCCCGTTTACATCCGGGGTATTGGATCAAGGATTAATGCGCCATCCGTAGGACTTTATGTCGATCAGGTTCCCTACTTTGAAAAATCAGCATTTGATTTCGATTTTTTCGATGTTGAAAGGATCGAAATCCTGCGCGGGCCCCAGGGAAGCCTTTATGGCAGAAATACGATGGGAGGTATAATCAATGTAATTACCAAATCGCCGGGCAGCAATCCGGAAACGAACTTCAACCTCTCCGCTGCCACCTATGGTGAATATGCAGCCGCGCTAAGTCATTACGACAAAATCAGTGATCAGCTGCATTACAGCCTATCTTTGAATTACAGGCATACCGACGGTTTTTTCACCAATACTTTCAATGGCGAACAGGTAGATTATATGGATGCCATTGGATTCAGAAACAGACTCAACTGGAAAATAAACGAAAAATGGCAGTTAAGTAATGTATTGAGCCTTGAATACAGCAAGCAAGGCGGCTATCCTTATGCAATCTACAATGATTCGCTGCAAAAGGCCGAGCAAATCAATTATAATCAACCCTCTGGCTACGACCGCAATCTGCTTACCAACGGATTAATCCTGAATTACATAGGGCCGTCCATCGAAATGATAAGCACCACAAGTTATCAGTTACTTGCTGATGATCAGGAAATTGATCAGGATTTTACTCCGGATTCTTTATACCTTGTGGTTCAAAAGCAGGCGCAGCATATGCTTTCGCAGGAATTTGTTTTCAAATCGTCTTACAAAGGCAATTATCAATGGGTTGCCGGAATATTTGGCTTTGCCCAATTGCTCGATAAAACTGTTGACGTTGACGCCTGGGCGCAAAAAGCACGCATGTTGAAAGACTACGAAGAAATGAATAGCGGTTTTGCTATTTTTCATCAATCACGACTCGATAACTTATTGATTCCAGGACTTAGTTTGACGGCCGGAATCCGACTCGACCTCGAACGCTCCAGCCTTTATTATCACTATGATATGGAACGCGCTGGTCAAACGGTAAATCTTGCTGATACCACCTATCCTGCATTGAGTTATAATGAAATTTCGCCCAAACTGGCTCTGTCGTATGAAATTAACTCCTCCACTTCAGTTTATGCGCTGGCAGCCAAAGGGTTTAAAACAGGCGGTTTCAATTCAACTTTTGAGCGCCCTGAAGACCTTACTTTTCAGCCAGAACAAAGCTGGAACTATGAAGTTGGTTTAAAAACTTCCTTGTTCGATCAGCGTACTTTTGCTGAATTGTCATTGTTTTATATCGACTGGACAAATCAGCAAATTTACCAAACCGTTCCAAGCGGAAGAGGTTCTATGCTTAAAAATGCCGGCCACAGCCTGAGCAAAGGTTTTGAGGTGGCTGTTAAAAGCCTTCTGCCTGCCAAATTCGAACTATTTGCTTCTTACGGATATACGCATGCAGCTTTTCTGTCGCATATCGTTGATTCAACTAAAAACTACAACGGAAATTACCTGCCTTATGTGCCCCGGCATACCATGGCCATTCAGCTGAACAAGTCGATTGTTTTAAAC
>JAGYNM010000037.1 GCA_018399335.1 Bacteroidales bacterium
GTCCATTACTTGAAAAAGGAAAGAAACGCATGAAAAAAGTGATCGATTTTTTGGTGAAGCAGGACGTTCAGGTTGATTTTATTATCAGCAGTTCTGCCTTACGTGCACGCGAAACAGCAGATTATATCGCCCGCGGACTTGGTTTTGATCCTGCCAATATCAAACTTGATCCAAGTTTGTATCATGCTGATAGTGAGTTACTGTTTGATCAGTTTTTAGATTTAAATGATGAGTATAAATCGCTGATGATGGTTGGCCATAATCCCACACTTACTAATTTTGTTAATAATTGGCTGAAACCTCCCATTGACTGGCTTCCAACTTCCGGAGTAGTTTGTCTGGAGTTTGATACAGATCAATGGGAAAACATCAGGGCGGCATCAGCGAAGGTGGCATTTGTAGCCTTTCCGAAGTTGATTAAGGGAAAGTAAATAGAATTTACTGTAAAAGATGAGTTTGTTTTTGTGAGGAAATGCTATGAAAAAAGATTTGATCAATAGAGAGGTGAGTTGGCTGCATTTTAATGCCAGGGTATTGCAGGAAGCGATGGATGATTCCAATCCGTTGTTGGAGCGTTTGCGTTTTATCGGAATTTATTCCAATAACCGCGATGAATTTTACCGGGTAAGGGTGGCTACTTTACGCCGGCTAAGAAAGTTGAAAAGGGATAAACCGGAATACCTTGCCTATGATCCTACAAAAATTCTGAATCAGATCAGATTAATCATCCAGGAACAGGAAAAGGCTTATATGGCAACCTATCATAAGATTGCCGCAGAATTAAAAAATCAGGGAATCAAAATTATTGATGACCTCAATTTGAGTGAAAGCGAAGGTGAAGCCGTTGAGCGCTACTTTAGCCAGGCTGTTCATCCTTACCTGTTTCCAATCATGCTAAGTGGGTTGAGTTATCCCGATAACCTAAAGGATAATGCCATATACCTGGCTGTATTATTAAAGAGTTCTAATCCCGAAATTGAGGAAAATTATGCCTTGGTAAAAGTGCCCACCAGCCGTGTTTCGAGATTTTTTATTTTACAGGAAAATGAATCAGAAACCAAAGTGATGCTGCTCGACGATGTGATTCGTTATAATCTTGGCGAAATCTTTCTTCCTTTTGGGTATGATAGTTTTGAGGCTTTTTCGGTGAAGTTTACCCGCGATGCAGAGCTTGATATCGATAATGATATGTCGAAAAGCTTTATCGAAATAATGGCCGAAAGTCTCAAACAACGCAAAAAGGGTGTACCAGTTCGGTTTATTTATGATGAGAATATGCCCGAAGTATTGCTGAATAAGCTGCTTAAGAAGTTTAAAGTAAGTAAGAACGATATTATTGTAGCGGGCTGGAAGTATCATAATTTCAGGGATTTCATTGACTTTCCTAAGCTTGGGCAAAAATCCCTTTGGGCGCCCGAAGTACCTCCTTTGCGCCATCCTGATTTGCCACTTTACAAAAGTATTTTTAGCGTGGTAAATCAAAAAGATATCATGCTTCATTATCCTTACCAAACTTTTTCGCACCTGATAGATTTGTTAAGGGAAGCCTCTCTTGATCCCAAAGTACGGTCGATAAAAATGACACTTTACCGCGCAGCCCGCGATTCGAAAGTGATCAACGCTCTCGTAAATGCAGCGAGGAATGGTAAATCCGTTACAGTGTTTTTAGAATTGCAAGCCCGTTTCGATGAAAAGGCCAATATTCAGTGGTCAGAAAAATTGCATGATGAAGGTGTAAAAGTGATCAAGACAATCCCCGGGCTTAAAGTTCATAGTAAACTATTGTTAATCAGAAGAAAAGAAGAAGGTAAAAATATTTATTATTCTTATATTTCAACGGGAAATTTTAACGAAAGTACGGCACGTGTATATGCAGACGATAGTCTTTTTACCAGCGATGAGCGTATTGGAATGGAGGTTGGACAAATGTTTCAGTTATTTGAAACGCCTTATGCACCACCCGATTTCCGCGAATTGATTGTGTCGCCTTATGCCATGCGTACACATTTTATCAAGTTGTTAAATACTGAAATCCGCAATAAAAACGCCGGAAAAGAGGCTTGGGTAATCCTAAAACTTAACAGTCTGGTTGACGAAAAACTGGTGGCCAAACTTTATCAGGCAAGCAGGGCAGGTGTCAAAATTCAGATTATTTGCAGGGGAATCTGCGTTTTGGTTCCCGGCATTCCGGATAAGAGTGAGAATATTGAAGTGATCAGTATCGTTGATCGTTTTCTGGAGCACAGCAGGGTTTATGTTTTTGCCAATGAAGGGAAGCCGTTGTATTATATTTCCTCAGCCGATTGGATGGTAAGAAATCTTGATCATCGTTTTGAAGTTACAACTCCCATCAAAGATGAATCTCTTCAGCGCGAACTTTACGATCTTTTGCAGATACAGCTCAGGGATAATTGCAAGGCCCGACTTATAAACCAAAGCAAGGTGAATGCCTACAAAAAACGATCTAAAGACGAACCAATAGTTCGTTCACAGCAGGAAATCTACAATTATTTCCTCAAAAAAACTGAATAGCTTTTGTCGTTTAAGTTAGTAATAGAATTTAATTTTATTGGTCTTATAATTGATAACGGCTTTATATTGTTTAAGTAAATCGCCGCCCAAAACTCCATCTATTTGTGGTAAACCAAGGTTTTGATAGGAAAAATGTACGTGTCTCAGGTCAATTGCTACAGCTTGATAATCAGATATTATTAATTCGCCAAACTGTAATTTTTCAAGGATAAGAACCTGTGATGGCATTTCATTTGTCCCCAATCCGGTCGAGAGTTTTTCATTGTCTTCGAATGAAGCGTCGTTGGCAAATTTCTTTATTCTTTCCTGATCAAAAACCGAACGTGATGCTCCTGTGTCGATCAGGAAGCTGGCCGGAGTATTATTAATAACACCTTTTAGCATTAAATGAAAACCGTCGCCTTCGATATTGATCAGTTGTATTGGAATTTCTGTGATGCGCATCAGAAATTAGGCTTAAGTGCATACTTCTTGTAGAATTCTTCAATTATTCCAACTGCTTCTTCTGCTGTATCAACCAGTTGGAAAATTTCCAAATCCATTTCGGTGATATTTCCGGCTTCCAGCATACGCGTTTTTATCCAGGCAATCAGGCCTTCCCAATATTCTTTCCCAACCATCACTATCGGGAATTTAACCAGTTTTTGTGTTTGAATGAGTGTAATGGCTTCAAATAGCTCATCCATAGTTCCAAATCCGCCGGGCAAAACGATATACCCCTGCGAATAGCGCATAAACATTACTTTACGTACAAAAAAGTAATCGAATTCAAGAAATTTATCCGGATCAACAAATGGATTTGGGCGTTGCTCGAAGGGTAGCTCGATGTTTACGCCAACACTTTTGCCACCAGCAAAATGAGCGCCTTTGTTTCCTGCTTCCATAATGCCAGGACCTCCACCGGTAATAATTCCGAAGCCTTTTTTGGTAAGCAGGTAAGCGATTTCTTCTGTAAGCCTGTAATAACTGTCGTTTGGCTTAGTTCGGGCCGACCCAAAAATGGCTACACAAGGGCCGATGCGGGCAAGTTTTTCATAACCATCTACAAACTCCGACATGATTTTAAAAACCGACCAGGAATCATGGGTTTTAATTTCGTTCCAGTTTTTTGCCTTAAAGGCATTTCTAATTTCATTTTCGTCTTGTTCCTTCATATCATGCTTTCTTTATCACTGAAATAGCGCATAAATTGCACGCGCTCAAAAAGATCGGGCTTATTATATTTTTTCTGACTGAGTTTGCCTCTGAAATCGGAGATTTTTTCAAAATTGTGCGTCTCCATCCAGCTGCTTAGTTCGTGATGCATAACGTCTAAATAGGGAATTCCGTGACGGTATAAGGCACTTGCAACCTGAACGGTTTTGGCGCCAGCCAAAAGGAGTTTTGCTGCGGCCAAACCATCTGCAACACCTGTTGAAGCTGAAATGTCGCAACCCACATGCCCGTGCATCAAAGCTATCCAGCGCAGTGGCATGCTGATTTCTCCAGGTTGACTCAAAACATTAGAAGGTGCAACTTCAAGTTTGTCCAGATCAAAATCCGGGCTGAAAAACCTATTGAATAAAACTAATCCTTCAATTCCGGAATGGGAGAGATCGCGAATCATTTTTCCAAGATTGGAAAAATAATAGCTGATTTTTAATACGATAGGTATTTTGACTTGTTTTTTAACTTGTTTAATAATCTCAAAATAAATCTTTTCGTTGTCCAGACTGCTGTTTTCAAGGTTGGAAGGCATAACGAAAACGTTGAGTTCTAATGCATCAGCTCCGGCTTTTTCTATCTCCGAGGTAAAGCTGATCCATTCGTAGGCTGTTCTGCAATTTACAGAAGCAATAACAGGAATCTCCAGTTCTTTTTTAGCCTGAGCAATCAGCCTGGTATATTTTTCGAGATTTTCCTGCCGAATACGCACATCAAGGTAATCAAGAAATTCTTCTCTACCTGTTTTTTCTGCTTCAGCTTTTAGGGTTTGATCGTATTCGTGGGTTATTTCTTCCTCGAACAACGACTTCAGAATAACAGCACCAGCGCCATGCTGTTCCAAACTTTTTAGTTTCGATACGGAATCGGTGAAGCCAGAACTTGCCGCAATGATAGGGCTTTTCAGATTCAAGCCCAGATAGGTGGTTGATAAGTCAATCATAAGTCACTTGAAATTGGTGATGAATAAAAAAGCTAAAGTACGGCATGAATCCGAATACTGCAATGATTGGTTGTTATTTTTAGGCTTTGCGATAATTTTGACCACAAAAAAAGCCGCTCCGAAATACGGTGCGGCTTTTGGGAAGCTGTTATTTATGTTAGGGTTGGAAAGGCACTGAAGAGTGATGAAGTATGATCCGCAAATTGCCATCATCATCTTTTACATAACCAAAACTGTATTCTACCTTCACATCATCACCTGAGGTTGTGGTGAAGTAATAGTTGCCCATTGCGAGGGCAATATCTCCGTGAATGAAGGTTTC
Organism: Bacteroidales bacterium; assembly: GCA_018399335.1. Classification (GTDB taxonomy): domain Bacteria; phylum Bacteroidota; class Bacteroidia; order Bacteroidales; family F082; genus UBA5536. Next base: position 5,001 of record JAGYNM010000037.1, read on the forward strand.
CTTATTGTCAAAACGAACATTTGTCCAGGGGTTGATTGCAAAACCACCATCTTCGCTGTAGTCTTTGTTTTTCCCAACGAAATAGGAGAGTGCTCCTTCATAGTCCATGCGAAACTGGTCGTCTGCTGCTTTGGTGGGCTTGAACAACACTTCCGTCATTTCATATGCATACAAGCTGTTGATATGGTCTTTTGCGGCCTGAACATAATCACCTCCATCAGTGAATGTTTTGCCGATTTTTACGATTCCTTCACCCCAAACTTTTTGAGCTTGCATCACTTCTTTTTCTGTGATTTTTGCTTTGGTGTGATCTTTCGGACTAATCGCTTGCACGCTAAAGCTGCTGATTGTGAATAATGCTACGAGAATAATGCTTAATTTTTTCATGAGATTAATTGTTTAATAGGTTAATAATAGTAAAACGTAAATTAATAATAGTAACACATAATTTATTGATAGTAATACAAACATATGTTGAACAATTATGTTCATCAAGCATTATATTTATCTTTACAAAAAAATGTTAAAATGTCAGTTGCAGTTCAGATTAATCCAAACAAAAGGCTGTATGTGAAAGATCCTCAGCAAACTAAGCTTGGACGAAGTATCATCGGGAAAAGCATTTCGATGATGCTTGAGTTGGGTTTTGAGGGGTTTACCTTTAAAAAGCTTGCACTTGAAATAGGTGCTTCAGAAATGTCCGTTTACCGGTATTTCGAAAATAAGCATAAACTTTTGCTTTATCTTTTAAGTTGGTACTGGGAATGGAGTAAATATTGTGTTTTGACCAATACACGTAACATCACTGATCCAATTGAAAAGCTTGATTTAGCAATCCAAACGCTCATTTTTCCAAATAAGACTGAGCCACTTGTCGCTTATATCAACAAGTTAGAGCTTTTTAGGCTGGTTATTGAAGAATCGTGGAAAGCCTATCATACCAAAGATGTGGATACTGAAAATAAGGAGGGGTTTTTCCTTACGATGAAGGCCTTAAATAAAGAAATAGCCCTTTTGATAACAGCAGTAAATCCAAATTTTGCATATCCTCATGCCTTAGCGAATACCATACTGGAAATGTCGAAAAACCTGATTTATGATGCGTATCATCTGCCCTCTCTTGGCGATGTAAGCAATCAGGATCAGGTAAATGAAGAGGTTTATTCTTATCTAAAAACTTTGACCTTTAAAGTGCTTTCCGTTTAATGAAAAAGCCCTCCCGATCGGGAAGGCTTTTTTCTGATTTTGGTTTCTGGCTTTCAATTAAGTATTTTGATTATTCCTGATAAGGTTCAACCAGCTCAATCAGCTCTGGAAGATCCATTCCAAGCGATTTAAGGTGCTCTAATTTTGGAACACCATTTTTTGTCCATCCACGGCGTTTGTAAACGGCATCCAGCAATTTCTCATACTGAAGCTCACGATGTTCGCGATGTTTAGCCATTTTTTCTTCAGTAGATTTGCCTTCCGGATCCCATCCAATGATTTCTTTCAGCTGTTTGTCATAGCGTTCAGCCCGCGATTCGTATTCTTCAATTGTTACAGGGCCTGCAGCACGATAGGGCTGTGCATCGAACTGGCGTGTGCCATAACCCCGACGCAGATTGAAAATACGTTGGAAATTATAAACGCGTTCTGACTGACGAATCATTTCTTCCTTATCAAAATCTTTACCCGTAACAGCTTTATAAATAGTTACATAGTTATCAACATGCTCCGGAACTTTTGCGGGTTCATCGGCATCTTGATTGCTTTCGGGTTCCACATCATTCCAGGGCAATTTGCAAAGTCCAACCAATCCGAACCAAGTTCTAAACATCGGGAAATAATGTAATGCCTCAGCTTTGTCTTCAAACGTTGGAATCTGATTATTAACCATATCCATGAAAATCAGCCAGGCCTCATCATGCTGAGGACCTTTATTGGTCAAAGCATAACCACCCTGCTGAGCCAAAGATTCTTTGGAAACATATTGAGAATACTCAAGGCCTTTGTTTTCCATTCCGATATCTTGCAGGAATTTCGGGTCACCCCATCCATTGGCGATAAACATTTCTTTCAGTTTGCGAACACCCATACCAGCTGTTTTTCCGAAACCTTCGCCTCTGGCCAATTGATGCAACAATTCCATGGCATCATCTGCATTTCCAAAGTTAAGTTTCAGACCTCCAGTACGTTCTTCATTCAAAATGCCATTTTCATAACACTCCATCACAAATCCCAGGATGGTTCCCCAGGTAATCGTACAAATACCATATGTGTCGCAGTAGAAATTAGCTTCAATTGTAAAGTCGGGATTGAAAATTCCAGCTATTGAACCCAATGAGGAGGCAGTTTCATATTCGGGGCCGTCCACAATCACTTTGTTATTAGCGTAAGGACCAGTGCGAAGCAGGTAGTTGTCAACACCTTTGGCGCAGGCCATATTGCAACCAATCCAGCAGCCATCAGGAATGCCTTGTGTAAAGCGGGCTTTATAAACCTCACTGTGAATTTTGTAGGCATCAGGATGACTTCCAAACTTGAAATTATTCACAGGCAGCAAATCATAATCGTTCATGATATTGGTGAGATGCGCAGTTCCTTTGGTGCGCATTTCAGCCTGTTTGTCGTCCAGTTCGCGCATTTCGCGGTTAAACCGCTGGCCGCGTTCCATGATTGCTTTTAGGTCGACAACATTATTCAGGTTTCCTTTTACGCCCGGGATTTTTGCTACCAGCGCTTTAATTTTTTGTCGCGAAATACAGTTCAATACCGCCGCGTCCGGCTTGTTTCAATCTGACCAGCTTCTTGCGTTTAGGCCGTAAAAACTGAAATTGAGCATGCCAATAAGATTGATCAGCGGCTGTTCCAGCAGAAACAACTGCAATATTCTTTTGTCTTTTCATCATCAGCGTACATTTCAGTGAGTACTTCTGCAAGCACACATTGTCGATAGGCTCTTCAGGGGCTTTGAGAATTCAACCTTATGATTAACGCCATCGATAAATATGATAACATCATCTTTGGCTTTTCCTGTAATTCGAGGGCATCAAAGCCGGAAAATCGAGGAATGGACCAAAAATCCACCCACATTGCTATCCATTACCGAATCAGTTTGTGGAGAATGGATACACAAATTGCTTTTCTCTGTCCCGAATACTGCGTGATACCAATTGTCCGGGAAGAAATAACAATCTCATTTTCAGGATCGTTCCATTTAGTATCTGGCGGTGGCATCCAACAAATAGCGAAGGCCGTAGCCGCGACCACCAATAAATTTTTCTCTTTACAACCGGTGGTACAATTTTTTTTCAGTAATTTGATTATCAGACAGGTTAATGTGAAGTACTTTATCCGTATAACCTCTTTCTAATGTTGTCCAATTATAAGGCCAGGCTTTTAGTGTTTCATGTTTCGATTTGATGGCATCAATTTCCATATCCTGCGTATTTTTTATCAATTGTTATATTTTTTAACAAAAATAGTAAACATGTTGTGTTCGAGTATCTAATTGCTTCAAAATCTGCAATATGAATTTATTTGGCAACTCGATGGAAAAGAATTAAGTAGTTGCCATATATGTTATTAGGTGCATATTTAGAATCGTTATAAATTTAGGGTAAAGTGTCCGCTTTCGCAACTTTTGATCATTTGTTGAATGCTTAAAAGAATATCTGTTTCGGTTTTGTCCTTTTGCTGTGTAAAGCTTATTTTTACGCCATAATTGTCACCCAAATGACGGAAAAAGAAATTCGAAAACAACTAGCCAGTTACAAAGTTGCCATTGCAGGTTGTATGACTTGGCTCGAACAAGCGCTGTTGCCCTTGCCAGAATTCAGTAGGGAAGTTGTTGCTTGTTGATTTTGATCGTGTAGAAAGTCAAACCGACAATATTTTTTGTATGACCAGATCGGGCAGCAAGGCCAACGCCTTAGCAGATAATATCAAGAGAATTGATTCAGCATTGAGCTGAAATCAGTTTATAAAATTGGACGAAGCTTCAGTAAAACAGTTATTTGAGGATGCGGATTTGATCATTGAAGCTTTCGACAGGGCAGAGGCAAAACAGATGCTGCTAGAATCCGTCTTGCAGTATTTTCCAGAAAAGCCTCTGATTATGGGAAATGGAATGGCCGGTTATGGAAGATTTGAAAGCATCAAACAACAACGCTGGGATAATCAGGTTTTATATTTGTGGGGATTTTGAAAGTGAAATTGCTGACGACAATCCTCCGCTGGCTCCAAGGGTGTGGAATAGTTCTTGAATATGCAGGCAAACCTGGCGCTTGAGTTGCTGCTATTAAAAATGAAAAGTAATGCAGATTATATTAAATAACAGATCAGAACAATTTGAAGGTGAAGAATTGACGGTGAATGAACTCATCAAGCAAAAGAATTTTTACTTTTAAACTATTGGTAACCAAAGTAAACGGTAAACTTGTGAAGCTAAACGAGCGGACCAGATTTCGGTTAAAGATGGAGATAAAGTAGAGGCGTTACACTTAATTTCAGGAGGCTGATCAACAGCGTTTAACGATGAAATGGCTCAAAAAAATCTTTATTTCTTCAGTAATAATTTTGGTATTTTTTTGCTGGCCTTGTTCCTGGAATTATAGGTTTATTTCCTGGAGGAAGGCATTCCTAAAATCTATGGGACACATTTGGATTCTTTGAAGCCTGTTGAAGTTGGTTTGGTACTGGGAACTTCCAAATATACCGTTTCAGGCAATATAAATTCTTTCTACAAAACCGCATCGATGTGCTGCAGTTAGGCTGTTTGAAGCCGGAAAATTGGATTACCTGATTGTGAGTGGCGACAACCGACATGCCTCCTACAACGAACCCCGAAATATGATGAAGGATCTGATAGAAGCCGGTGTGCCGTCTGATCGTGTTATTCCTGATTATGCCGGTTTCAGGATTTGATTCTATGGTGAGGGCAAAAAAGTATTTATGTTGGATTCGGTACTGCTTGTTTCACAGGCTTTTCACCTCGAAAGGGCTTTGTTTATCGCACAAAGAAGCAATCTGAAAGCAATTGGGTTTGCTGCAGAATCTCCCAATAACGAAGGTTCTTTAATGTGATTGTGCGGGAGTATTTTGCTCGCATTCGCATGATGCCTGACCTTTATATTCTTAAAACAGAGCCACATTTTTTGGGTGATGAGATTCCTGTTATTCCTCCGAAAATCGATTAATCAGGAGTTTTAATAACTACAATGCTTGTATCCTTATCGGGGATAATAACTTAGATTTTTCGGATATTTGAAGCACAAAGTCGTCAACAACTTCAATCAAAGCAGGCCATTTGGGATTGTAGTCATGAACAATAATCACTCCGCCCGGCACAAGTCTTTCATAAAAAAGCGTAACCCCTTCAGCTGTTGGTTGGGCAAGATCAACATCAATGCTAACAAAACAAAATTTGATTCCGAAGCTTTGGAGTATTGTTCTGAAAACTTTCCGGGTAGAAAATGATTTTTCAGACTGGCCAAGTTTTGCTTTTACTTTTTCGAGCGAGTGTATCGGCAAAGTGTTGTGGGCTGTAGGTTGCAGCTTCGCCTTTTTCTTTTCAAGATCAGTGCTTATAAAACCCGAAAAGTATCGAAAAGATGCAACTGTTTCCTCAGAATTCATCAGATGAAGGATTTGCGCTGTATTTCGCCCTGATAAACGCCGAGCTCTGCCATGTCGCCTTCCAGATTTGAGTCCTTAATTTTTGCATTTGAAGCCATATCAGCAAAACCTTTGTTTGTCAGGATATTGCTTAAAAGCTTTTAATAGTCGCTTATCGATTGCTCCGTTTCTTTTGGCTTGAATAAAAGCCCTCCGGAAGTTTTCCGCTTCCTGATTTTATCCCGCCAAGCAATAAAAGCATTGCAGCAAACACGACGAGAAAGTTATTATTCCAACAGCCTTGCTAGCATCTAATTAAAAAATTGAGTTGATAGCGAAGGTACGCTCTAGAGATAGGATTAATCTGAGAAATAAATGCTGCTAAAGTAAAAAAACGCTTGCAATGATTATTTACAAGCGTTTTTGTGACCCCATCGATTCGAACCCAAATCTTCAGAACCGGAATCTGAAATTCTATCCATTGAACTATGGGGCCAAGAAAAGTGATGCAAAATTAAACCTTTCTGCTGATTTGAACGCCGCTGTTTGTTGCCCTTTTTAAATAAAAAATGCCGGAGCGTTTTTCCGGCATTTTATGATGTTATGCTATTCAATGATTAATTTCGCTTAAAGCCTTTATCACCGGAATTTATTTTTCAGGATATAAATTCCTTTTGGCAAAAACGAGAAATCATAAGTATCATCTGCTGCAGGTGTTTGACTTGCAAAAAGTTGCTTTCCGGTAATGTCTAATACTTCAATATTTCCGGTTTCTCTGTGCTGTTCCATTGCAGTTTGAAGAATCCATTGCTGGGGTTTGGTATTATAGTCTGAAACCTCTGCCGAAATTTGAGGAACAGCAACAGTTGCGCCGAGTTCCACTGCTGTGATATAGAGTGGGTTACCATAAAACTATAGGTTTCGAATGCAACGCGAATGTCTGTTTGTCCAGCCCATTCGTTCAGATTCAAACTAATGCAATCGGCACCCCAATCCACACCGCACCAGTCCCAAACATTCGTCGGAACAAAGCCGTCAACCTGAGGATGCGTAGCAAAATTACCAGAACCGTTTTCAGCGTCACCAAAATTCTTGTCCAGCTGTTGCCGCAATCGTTACTCAAAATGAGCGATTAGTGAGCCGCGTAAGCATCATGACGTTTGGCGTAGGCATGTTTGAAGGCGAGATTCACTCGCTCAAAACCACTGAAGTTCAATGGCGGAGATGAGTCTGTCGCGCTGACCAATAGCAAAATAGTTTGTAGTCGAGCATCGCAGCTTTATCAGTTTCGCAAGCCGCCAACTGTTGTAATTTCCCAGGTATTTTGATTGTCAGGATTCCAGATTTCCCAGCCTGCAGCTTCGAATGACACTTCCTGATAATAGGTTTCGTAGGGCAGCATTTCACCTCCAACCCGAACAAGGTCAAATTTTGTTTCGAGGCACTTCCGTTAAGGTTTGTTGCTGTAAGCGCAGTGTATTGGCTAGAGTATCAAACATCACCACCGGATTTTGCGTGAAAGTACTGTGTTCCTTCAACAAGGTTACCGTTTCAGGTGTGAAGCTCCATTCCCAGCTTCGGGGTTAATATAGGTACTCAAGTCAGAAAAAATTAACTGAACCACCTGTACAAATTGAGAATTCTGAAGTTCAAAATCAACTTCGGGAAGCAGTGTGCTGCTTGTTGTGATGTAAGCATTTTTGGTCACATTATTTGATCCAAAACTATTTGAGGCAGTCAAACTTACCGTAAAGTTCCTTCTTCAGGAAACTGATTGCTTGGATTTTGAGCAGCAGAGTTGCAGGCTCGGCACTTTCGAATGACCATTCCAACTGTCCGAACGCCGGCAGTGAGGTCTTTAAAGTCGATCACTTCACCAACCGGAATTAAGGTATGTGAGGCTTCAAAATCGGGTATGTAACTGAAGGCCACTCAGGTACTTCTCCATTGTGCGGCCCAACGATCGCCACCGGAAGGTAGTTCGGCATATTCCTGCAAAATCCAGAAATCGTGGCTGTTTACAGGATCGAGCATTGTGGCGGAATAATCGCCCCAGCGGCTTTTCTGCGGCCGCTGCCGAAAGTTTTATAATATGGAGCAAGACCATCTTTGTACTGGTAAGGATCGCGGAAAGTATTGGGCGGATCATCGTGGTAACGGAACGAATAGGCTGCAATTGGCATATTGTTCTTCAGAGAAATTGTTATGCCCGATCACCACATCTTCAAATTCATTCACGGCAACGCAAAGGCATACGACATACCTCCATCAGATCGTCGATGCGAACCCATTGCAGGATTTCCTTCGGGAGTAAGGTTCTACCATTGCACGGCCGTCTCGTTGCGGGTTGTTGGCTGGTAAAAATACGTGATGGGTAGCCCATAATTTTCCGTTGCGCATAATCACATTTTCCATGCGATGATCAACGGCATTAATGTCCTGTTCCGATCCCATTTGTGGCAGAAAATCACCGCTTCCTCCAACAGAGCCAGCCCATGGGCTTGGGGTTCCGACAGTACCCAGAATTCAAAATCAGGTTCAGTAGTTTCACCACTTACCTTAAACATGCGGGATATAACCATTACCTCCCTGGTCGCCATTGGCTGAAGAGATCAGATAAACATCTTCTTCATCGGCATCGAAGGTGATGGCCGGCACAAGCGTGAAGCCCCGTGTTGTAAATCGTGTGAAATCAGGAACTTCTTCTCCGGCATACATTGCCATTTATCAAAAACATTATACCGTGCTGTAAAATCCGTTTCCGAACATATTTCCTGAGACTACGATCCATTTGCTGCTTAAATCCCATGCTGGATAATCAAACCAAACCACGGCGTCAGCAAGATAGGAGTAGAGATACCATCTGCCAAAGCCGGATCACTATTGGCCGAAACGCCCATATAAATTCTTCCTGATTCGCTCAGTGCTGCCCGAACAGGTTCACAAAATCCACCTTCTTCTTCAAAATCGTAAAGAATTTTGGGGTCGAAAGTGCTCCGCCGGGCAAAGGTCTGTCCAAAACATACCCAGAGAAACTGTTCCCAGATTTGCACCAACACGATCTTGAATACGAACCTCAGTATTGAGTGTAACCATCAGGTGATCAGGGCCAGGAGCGCCATTCACATCTGGTGGAATAGAATTTCCGGAATCTTCCAATCCTAAAAATGTAGTATCTGGCAGCGGAGAAACTTCTCTGCTACTAGTATTTTGAATCAGTTCGCCTCCGATAAATAAAACTTCATCGGGACTGATATCATGGGCTGGAAATACATGCTGCGGATTTGGTTTCTTGAATTGATTGTATTCAGGATCACCAAATTTAACTGCTTTTTCCTTGATTTCAGAAAAAGAGGTTTTTACGCTTGATTCGGCTTTGCCTCTGTAGGTTCCGGATTGCCCAAAAATTGTCAGGCTAAGTAAAAGGAGTAAAGGGGTGATGAAAACTGTTTTTTTCATTTTATTAGTGTGTTGGAAATTCTCAATAGCAATTGGTATTATTTATTGATGATTAACTTTCTTTGAGCCGTTTGGCCGTCAGAAGTTACCGTAATCAGGTAAGAACCATTGCTGAGCGATTTTGTGCTGATAATTAGTTCTTCATCTGAAGTCAATTTTTCATAAATAACTTTTCCGCTCAAATCAGTAAGCTTAATCAATCCCTTGCCAGTTTCTAATCCACGTTTTACTACCACATAATCGCTGGCGGGATTTGGGAAGACATGCAATGATTGGATTGATTGCCAGTCTTTTAAGTCTGTGATGTTAGAGATAGTCAGGTTCTTTATGTATAGGTTGTTACCATAATTGTTGTAAGATTCGAGCCGAATCCGAAGATTGGATTGTCCGGCATATGCTGATAAGTCAATTAAGGGACAATCAGCACCATAGCCTTGTCCGCACCAATCATCCTCTGAGGCTGGCTCAAAATAACTGTTATTTGGCTCTGCTGTTTCAAAAATGCCATTACCATCAGGGCCGTTAGCATAAAGTCTTGTCCAGCTTTCGCCGCAATCAGCGCTAATACTGATTATCAAAGAATCTTTTTGCATATAGCGTTGTGCATAGGCATAGTCGAATCTCAGGTAGGCATTGTCGAAATCCCGTAAATTCAGCACCGGACTAATTAAATAATCGCGTGCTCCCATGCTGGTATAGTTGAAGAAATTCATCCACACAGTATGCGCTTCATCCACCAAAAGTAATTCCCAGGTTCGGCCATTGTCAGGATTTTCGCGGGTCCAGTCTGTTTGGCTAAGGTCGCTGGCATCAAAATTGGCTTCGTAAGGAATTGCAATTCCACCGGTTTGGATATAGTTTTCAAGAACCAGCTCGTTAGATCCCGTTGTATTTCCAGCAACAAGCGTTACAGTGTAGTCGGCATCTTCATTGAATTGTACCGCAGGGTTTTGTGAGTTTTCATCAGTTCCTTCCATAAAAGTAACTGAAGCGGGTTCAAAAGACCATTGCCAGTTATTTGGGCAATTTTCCGAGAGGTCAGCAAAATGTACCACCATCCCAGTGCAGCCCGAAGTTTGATCTGCTTCAATAGCTACCTCAGGTGCTGCTGCTGCCGTAACAGTGATGTAATCTGTTTTCTGATGTGTGTCCATTCCCAGAGGATTGGTCACAGTAAGTGTAACAGTATAAACACCTTCTTCTTCATACAAAATACCTTGTGGATGCTGTTCTGTTGAGCTAGAGGGCGTGGCGCCACTAAAAGTCCAAGACCATTCAAAAGGCGTTCCGCTTGTTAGGTCTGTAAAATCAATCGTACATCCAGCAGCAAGCGTAGTTGAAGAAGCTTCAAAATCTGCTTCAAGTGTTCCGATGAAAGGTGCAGAGCTCCATAATCCGCGGCCGTAAGTTGCGGCACGCAGGCGATCCCCGGCGATATCTTCGGTATCGTAATAAAATTCCAATTCTGTTACTTTAGCGCTGGCGGGCATGCCATTTCCGAATTCGATCCATTCGTCGAGGCTGGCATCTTTGTAAAATACGCCAACATCTGTTCCGATATAGATCGCTTCCTGAGCATTTTTGTAATAAGCGATCGTATTGATTTGAATATTACTCAGGTTAGCAGTGATTTCGTTCCAGCTGATTCCTTTGTCTTCTGATTTATAGATGCGGGTTTGCTGAGCCATGTAAACGACATTTTCATCAAAAGGACTGGTTTCAAGTGCAGTGATCGCATTGGGCAAAGGCAGGTTGCTTGTTCGGCTGATCCACTCAACATTTGGGTCTTTGGCGTTTTCGGTGTACCAAAACTTTTCGCCACTCGAAGCATACAAAATGGAAGTGTTGGCCCTGGATTGCGCCATCACATTCATATTGGTATTGTTCATGCTGCTGATTTTCTGCCATTGAACGGTGCTTGTGCTGCCTGATTTGATATTGGTGCTTCGCCAGATATTTTTGTAACCTACAAACATGATATTTCCATCTTCGTGGTCAATAAGAAATGGTGTAACCCAACCTCCACTTTCGGTTATTCCATTTGTTCCCTGTCCTGCTATTTGTCCCTGATTGTTGTTGTTGAAAATTCTGTCGATTGAGCCGTAATATATAGTGGAGTAGGAATAGCGATCATCGGTAGGGTCAAAAGCACATTCCATGCCGTCGCCACCACCTACGTTTACCCAGTTTTCGGTTCCTCCAACAAAAGTTGAAGAGCCATTATCCTGATAGCCGTTAATGACATAATCGGGATTTGTCTGGCTAACTCCGAGTTTATAGGCCTGGCTGATTACCAAACCATTTGGTGATTTCTTCCCAGGTTCACTCCGCCATCTTCTGTCCAATAAATTCCGCCGTCGTTTCCAACGAAAAGTCGGCCATTCACTGGATTAGACTCAAAATATGAAGGTCTGCATGAACAGACTCTACATTACAACCTCCATACCAGTGCGAACGAATAAACCAACTGCTTCCGCCGTCTGTTGATTTAAAACTGTTTACACCTCCGGCGATTATAACATCTTCGTCAAGCGGATCAACGGCAATATCCAGATCGTACCAAGCCTGACCACCGCTTCCTCCGGTGCAATCCCAGCTCATAATATTAGAGAATTCGAACGCATGCTGAAGCTTAATCCACTATCATCAGAGCGATAAATACCTTGAAGGAATCGGAATTGGTGAGCAGAAAATAAACCATCACTTCGGGATCGGCTTCGACACGCCGATCACACCACGGGCTCCACCTGGAAGTCCGCTATTTATCTGTGAAAACTATTACCGCCATCATCCGAGCGGTAGTTTGCCGCCTGTAGCAGCGTAATAATTTCCAAAAGCACCAGGCTTGAAGACTATTTCTTTGAAATTTCCTGATTGTACCTGATTCCAAAGTTAAGTCCTTGAGTCGTCCGGAACGAATATTCCACTGCTTGTAGCTGCGAAAATTGTTTCGAAAATCGGGATGTTGAATCATTCTGCCAACCGTGGCATTGCCCATTCCATTGTTGCTAACTTCCCAGTTTAAACCGCCGTCGTCGCGCCAAACATCCAGGAGCATCACCGGCATCGCGGTCACCTGTTCCGATGAGGATTAAATCCGGATTGCTGTAGTCAACAATAATTGCTGAAACGCCCAAAGTAGGCAAATGGTCGGTCAAAACTTCCCAACTTGCACCATGATTTGTTGTTTCCCACAGGCCGCCGGCAGGCGCACCAATGTAAAAGTGATTTTCATCAGAAGGATGGAATGCCAGGGCGTTGATTCGTCCCAGGCCACGATAACCGTTATATCCTGATGGTACCGTAAACGGTCCGAGTGCTTCCCAGTCGCCACCAGTAGTTTGGTTGCTTCGGGTATTTCTGAATTGTTGAAGGGCTTTGAGCTCACGATCTGGCGCAGGTCTGCTACCATCAGGATTTACCCGTTGGCTCATCATATATTCCCAACGTTTAAAGGGTTTGTAGCCACTTCCTTTGGTTATTTCACGGTTTTCCCAATAAGCCTCAAAAGCATCCACCGTGGCATTAAAATTGGCATTTTGATCCTGCATCATTTCTATCCAGTAGGGATGTTCAGATGGTTCAGGTTGATTTTGAGCATTTAATGTTGAAAAAGCATTGGCGAAGAAGAAAGCAAATGCGATCGAAAAAAGATAGAAACTTTTCATTAAGGAATAAATTAACGTTTTGAAAAACTTGAATTCAGCCACGAAAATACACTTTACAGAAAAATAAAGACAACCTTAGCTGATAAAAAGCTGCTTGAATAATACTAATCAGTTGAAAAATGATGCCTTATGGCAATTTTTACCGCAATAAACTGCTGAGCAATATGGTATTTTGTGTGATGATTAAAATTCTGAGGTAAAGTAAAAATTGATATCCGGGTATTTTTCCATTGCCGTTTGCAGAGAATAATTCGAGTCGGCCAAAAACACATCCCGCCCTTCCTTGTCGAATGCCAGAAAAGAGGCTTTGCGTGCTTTGAAATCGTCGAGCATGGCCTTGTTTTTACTGGTTATCCAAGCTGTTTTGTAGAGTGTTATAGGTTCGTAGCGACAGGAAGCACCGTATTCGTGCAACAGACGGTATTGTATTACTTCAAACTGAAGCGCGCCAACGGTTCCAATGATTTTTCTTCCGGTGGCTTTTCCCGTGAACAATTGTGCCACGCCTTCGTCCATCAGCTGATCAATACCTTTGGCCAGCTGTTTTGATTTCATAGGATCGGCATTTTCAACGTAACGGAAAAGTTCAGGCGAAAAGCTTGGTATTCCTTTAAAATGAAGGTTTTCGCCTTCGGTTAGCGTATCACCAATTTTGAAATTACCGGCATCATACAAGCCAACAATATCTCCGGGATAGGCTTCATCCAGGATGGATTTTTTTTGTGCCATGAAAGCGGTTGGGTTCGAAAACTTTAAGCTGCGGCCAAGCCTTACATGATGATAGGGTTTATTGCGTTCAAACTGTCCCGAAACCACCCGAACAAAGGCAATCCTGTCGCGGTGATTGGGATCCATATTGGCGTGAATTTTAAATACGAAACCTGAAAAATTCTCTTCTTCGGGAACAACCTTTCGTTCCTCTGCCTCACGTCCAATAGGAGTTGGGGCGATGCGGATAAAACAGTCAAGTAGTTCTTTAACGCCAAAATTATTGAGTGCGCTGCCAAAAAATACAGGGCAAATTCTTCCGTCAAGATACTGCTCACGTTCAAATTTCGGATAAACACCATCAATGAGCTCTAGCTCTTCGCGCAATAAATCAGCATCTTCGTCGAGGTATTCATCCAATTCAGGATCATCGAGATCGCTAATGGAAATGCCTTCTTCAATACGTTGTTTTCCGGGTTCGAAAAGATAAAGACTTTCATCGAAAATATTGTAAACACCTTTGAATCCAGGACCCATATTTACAGGCCAGCTCAGGGGAGTAACTTTCAGGTCGAGTTTTTGTTCTACCTCATCAAGGAGGTCAAAACCGTCTTTTCCGGGGCGGTCGAGTTTATTGATAAAAACGATGATTGGGGTTTTACGCATCCGGCAAACTTTGACTAATTTTTCAGTCTGAGGTTCAACGCCTTTCGCCACGTCAATCACAACAATAACACTATCCACCGCGGTGAGTGTTCTAAAGGTGTCTTCGGCAAAATCCTGGTGACCAGGAGTATCGAGAATATTGATATTTAAGTCGTTATATTCAAATCCCATCACAGATGTGGCAACAGAGATTCCGCGCTGCCGTTCAATCTCCATCCAGTCGGAGGTAGCGGTTTTCTTAATC
>JAGYNM010000038.1 GCA_018399335.1 Bacteroidales bacterium
GATATTCTCAGATCCAATATTTTTGATTCCGATATTCAGGCTGACTGTTTCACCATAGTCGGCTTCTCCGTTGGCATTTCCCTGTTCATCAACCACTTCCATGCTTTCCCAGATAAGGTAAGGACCCTCGTTCGGGATAATTGTAACAGGCAGTTCCAATGGCAAAATATTCTGACCTACCACAACCAGACTTGCTGCTCCGGTTTCATTTAAAGGCTGATCAAAAACAATCACAGCAATTCCATCTGCATCTGTTTCACCAACACCAATTATTTCACCATTCTGACGCAAATGACAGCGATATCCGGCAAGCGGCTCGCCATTTTTAGTTACTTCAACAACTGTTTGAGTTAAGCCAATAATCAATTCGGAAGTGTAATCCACTTCAGGCTCAAATGGCTCTGATGTCCAAACACTTAACATAGGATCACCCAAAATATTTAAATCGTAGAAATTCCAACGCAAAGCGCCTTCTTCCCATTGTCCGGGCGCTGTTACCCAGGGAGCTGTTTCTATTTTTGATTCCCTTAAAGCCAACCCCAGATAAGGAATGTTGTCATTATAAAACGCATCCGTCATTTCGCGATGCAAATGTGCTGCAGGACCTTCGGTTTGCCCTTCATTGAACCAGCCATAACGTGAATTTCCGATCACGGCAACAGCAAAATTCTCAATCAACACCATTTTTTCCAGAATACAATCGTTATAATCAAAGGCTCCGCAATCACAGCCATGGGTATGCAACAAAGGAAAATTATGATCAATTCCATTAGTGGCAGCAAAATTGGCATCCGTGATATCCGAATTGTATAAATGCGCCACATAAGTCTGGCTGGCATGCCCCACATGATGAATAAACTGTTTTCCCTGATTGATGCTGTTGATCAGATCGGAACCCGACCATGAGCCATCATATTCGTACATTCTTTCTACAACATACGATTCAGGAATACCATTGGTTGTATAGCCATTTTCATCGGTTTCACCTACCAGAAGCTCCAGGTAATCGCGTCCCCAGGTATCTGGATTGTTGTAAAGATTTTCGCCGGCAAACATTGGTTTTTCCAACTCTCCCAAAACGGGCTGCTGCTGATATAACAACAATTTGTTGAGCATATTTTCCAGTTCGGCAGCATTACCAAACGGCATTCGGGCCACCCCAATTTCAGGTAGTAAATCATCCTCGCCAGGCTCGCCCCAGCGATCATCATTATCCTCATTCCATGTTCCATCGAGTGCCGCATAATATAAATCCGCAGGAATATTGCTAGTTTCATAACCACCACCTGATTCCACATAACAATAAAAACCGCGTGCCGGAACAATCTCTACATCACCTCCCAACAAAAGGCTGTGAATGCCTGTTTCATTGTATTTTTCAATTACAAAATTTCGGATTTTTTCCTGTAAATCAACCCCATTTCCATTGGATGAAATTGTTTCGATTGTGACAATTTCGGAGGTGAAACCTCTTTCAAGCAGAAATTCCTGATAGGCTTCAAACTGACCAATATAAACCTCCTTAGTTACGATCAATAAATCAGTTTCAGGCACCTCGCGTGATTTTTTTTGGAGTTGCTTATACTGCTCAATCATTGCTGGATTCTGAGCAAATCTTTCAGCAGAAATTAACTGTTTCGAACCAGATTTAAAAACCACTTTTGAACTCGAACGAACCGGCGCGGTTTCAATTCTCACAATCACTTCTTTTGCATAATATACAGTTTGATCAGCCGGAATATATTGTAAAGGCGTGATCGTGCTTAAGGCAAAACCCATTCCATTAAACCAGGAAGTGAGGAGTTTTCCGTGCGCTTTTTCGGGATAAACTGTTTCAGAAGCATAAATTTTTTCGTCTTTCACAAAAGCAAATTTCTGCTTTTCCGACAGCGGCCTCGAAGGCTGATAAGGTGCGAGAACGTGGGATGTTTCAAGTTGTTCCAGCTCACTATAAATCACCTCAATAGCAATAGCTTCTTCGCCGGGAGGCAATAATAAACTGATACTTTTCCAGGGCAAAACTGGCTGTCCGGCTTTAGCTGATAACATACATCCATCAAACAAAATATTGTCACCATTAGCGCTTCGAATAAGCTGTGGTGCATCAAAATAGAATGTTTTCTCAATGGTTGAAGCATGCAAAAAACTGCTGCTCAATAAGATTGACAGCAAAACCAATAAACGTTTCATAGGTTTGGAATTCAAAATTCAAAAGCGGTTAACTATGCGTCAAAGTTAAGCTTTCAGAATCGTTTCTGTTGTAATTGAACCCTTTAGATTGATTCTAAATAGTGGCATTCATAATATTTAGCAAAACATTTTAAGATACAAAAAACAGGAATCCGCTTCATAACAGCGAAATTCACAATTTGCATTAATTTTACAGACTATTCCGATTGTTTATGGAAGAAAAAAGTCAATTAAAAAAACGGGAAAAACTGGCACGATTCAAGACATTCGCTGCCGAATTACTACCCCATGAAGTAAATTACCTGCAAGCACAGGCCGCTTTTGCCGATTCGGTAAACGCATCTCTTTTTAATCAACTGTGCGACTTTGTGCTTCATCCTGAACAAGATATAACCTTCGATCCAAAGATCGACAAACGCAAATACACTTATCTAAAAAACTGGGTCGAAAAGCAGTTGGCCGCCATTGATGCTGATCATTTCTTTGAATGGATGCATCAACTCGATCTGAAATTAATGACGGATCAAATCAGCCCTGATGAAGAAATAGAACTCCTCGGAAAAATCAGAAAATACAGCAAACCCAGCTATTATTTTATGCGTTTCTACGAACTGGTTCAAAACTACCGCAACTATTTACTTATTCGTGTTAGGGGAAATTATCTGCCTGTGGTTTCTACTTTTCTTGAAACTTTTAAACAACAATATCAGGAAGCCGTAAAAGTGAATCAGCTTTTGCATGACGCTACAAATGATATTGTTAATCAATACCTTACAAAATCTGGCGACAGCATTCAATGGGAAGAAAATTTGGTGACCATTTTTCAAAATAAACGTCTCGATGGCCTGAATCGCTATTATGCCTTAGTGCGACTTAGCTTTATCTACTTCAATTATGGAGCTTACGACAAATTATCGCGCCTGTATAATGCACTTGATAAATTGATTGTGAGCGGCGAAATATACAGCCGACGAATTTTGGTAAATTATTATGCAAACCGACTCCTGCTGCATTCACGCTACAACGAATTGGATACAGCTGCCCGATATGGTTATTTGTCGATCAAAGCAAAAAGCTCTGATTACCTATTCTACCTCAACAACTTATGTGGTGTGTTACTCAAACGGGGAAAGACTTCTGAAGCACTCCAGCTGATGGAAGAAAACCTGACCGCTTTCCGGAAAAATATCAGTCCGCATACGCGTATCGGTTTTGCCTCTTACTACCTGAAAAGCCTTAATGAAAACGCAAAATACACCAAAGCGCGTCGTTTTGCATCGCATTTTCTGGATCAAAATATCCATGACATTCTTAAGTTCAGGTGGCGTTTGTTTTTTTTGGCCTATGCAGAAACGCTGCTTTATAACAAAGATTACCTGGCTTTGCTTCAGGCATTTACGAAATATAAACTCTTGAACCTGGAATTGGTTTACACACAAAATCCCGATAGTTTCCCAGCATTGGAATGTTATCATCTGCTGGCACAATACAAAGAAGCCAAAATCGGCCTGGAGAAATTAAAACAGCGACTAATACCCCTTTTTAAAAAAAATCCAGCACCTCAATTTCGGCGGCAAATGTCAGAAACCCTAAAACAACTCAAAATTCATCTGAGCGACCCTATCGAAATACAGCTTTTTGATGAAGTATGAGTAAAACCTTTCAAACTGATCATCAATAAAATAGTTCGGGTTTTTCCGGTGAAAAATTGAGGAATATCATACCCTATTCCCACTCTGAAGCTAGCAATTAAATTACTTTTGCATCAATTCAATTTGCTAATTATTATGTCATACATACATTCCTATTTTCACGAATTGTGGGGATTAACCATTGAAATTGCCCCATACCTGCTATTTGGTTTTTTATTTGCCGGCATTTTAAGGGTTTACTTTCCGCAACGGCTACTCAATAAATACATGGGAAAATCAAGTGCTGCAGCTGCAGTAAATGCCAGTTTGCTTGGCATTCCGATGCCTTTATGTTCGTGTGGTGTGATACCAACTGGTATTTCCCTATTCAGAAACGGAGCCTCACGTGGCAGCACCAATTCCTTCCTGATTTCTACCCCTCAAACCGGAGTTGATTCCATTCTGGTTACTTATTCCATGCTTGGATTGCCTTTCGCTATAATCCGCCCGATTGTAGCACTTGTTACAGGCGTTACAGGCGGCTTGCTAACAAATTGGTTTGTAAAAGAAAAAACTTCAAAACCACTTGAGGGAGAGCTTTTTACAGAAACACAGAACAAAACCACCAAAGCAAATAAATTCAGCCTGATGCTGAATTATGCCTTTATCACCTTTTTGCAAGACATCATGAAATGGCTGATTATAGGTCTGTTACTCGCTGCCCTGGTTGCTGTACTCATTCCTGATGCATTTTTTGAACGCTATATTGGCAACAGCTTTCTGGAAATGCTTGTAATTCTAATTGCCAGCATCCCACTTTATGTTTGTGCAACAGCTTCAGTTCCACTTGCAGCTGTATTATTACTCAAAGGGCTCTCTCCGGGAGCAGTTTTGGTGTTTTTAATGGCTGGTCCGGCAACAAATGCTGCTACCATGACCGTTTTGTGGAAAACCCTGGGGCAAAAAACAACTTTAATTTACCTGGCTACCATAACAGGAGGAGCATTACTTTTCGGCTTTCTAATCAATCAGTTGCCAGCATCATGGTTTACCATTTCCGGCCATGGCGGTGCTCACGAACATCAGCTTTTGCCAGAGTGGTTGCAATTGGGATCTGCCATTTTGTTGCTACTCTTAATTGCCAACGGTTATTATCAAAAATATTTCAAAAAATCAACAATAAAAATGGATAAGATGAACACAGCTAAAGAATTCTCTCTTTTTAAAGTCCAGGGAATGGACTGCAATCACTGCAAAAACAGTGTCGAATTAAACCTTAGTAAATTACCTGAAATACAATCCGTTGAAGCAGATCTGCAAAGTCAGACAGTAAAAATTGAAGGAGAACAACTCGATATTGAGCAGATAAAAACGACTGTAGAGTCGCTGGGTTACAAATTTGGCGGAAAAATTTGATGTGTTTTGCGGTTTAAAAAACCATTAATTCTTGAATTTCTGATTCATAAGCATAATTTACTCTGCAAGGTTTGATTAACTTTGCCGCCCGTTGCTTACCCTTTGATAACATGAAACAGCTAGGCCAGCTCATTATTATTTTATTCATTACACTCATTTCCAATGCTGTATGGAGCCAGCAATCCTATTATACTTGCTATACAGGCAAAAACAGCGACATGCATTTCCGGCTTCACCTCATCAAAGCCAGTAATAAACTGAATGCTACCTTATTGTTAAAAGAAAAAACTGCCGAAGCAAAAGCGTTTACGCTTAATGGAAAAATAGATTCTGCTGGTGATTTTTACCTTGGAAAAAACTATCGAGAAGACACGGTTTTAATTGGCAGGCTTACTGAATCGCGACTGGAAGCTTATTTTAAGTATGATGAATCAGAATTGATTTTGATGCGCTTACAGGCTGAATCATCTGACAATCATCTTCCGCTCGAAGTAAAGACCCTCGAGCAACAACAAGCGCTCGACACTACAAATCCTGATAGTCCGCAAGCAATTTTCGAAGGACAACTTCTATTTCCAAAAGACAGAAATACTCTTTTGGACAGCCTTTTTATGTTGCAAGCTGATAATATTGACACTTCTAAGACAAAAGCACTTGAACAGCTTTTAAAATGGGAAGCCTCTTCCTTTTTCGATGGCTACAAAAAGCTTAACAGTTTTGAAGATCAAGATTCTCCTGTTTTTCAGTGGATTAAGATAAGTGAAGTTTTTGTTCAACTCAATCAACAACATTTGTTAAGCTATGCAGTTTCTGATTATGCCTATACCGGAGGTGCTCACGGTTTAAGCACAAAACAATTTACAGTATTGGATATCAAAAACTTAAAACAGCTTACCCTAGGTGATGTTTTTGAGCCTGAAGCAATAAATAAAATACCTGCTCTTCTGGAAAAAACCCTTCGAATGCAATATCAAATTTCAGCTGACAGTAGTTTACGATCAGCAGGTTTTTTTGCGGATGCGCTGGAAATTACCAATAATTTCTGGCTTAGCCCTGCCGGAATTGGATTTTACTACAATAGTTACGAAATAGCACCTTATTCTTTTGGTCATACACCAATCCTGCTACCTTTTTCACAACTTGATGGTTTGTTAAAACCAGAATTTGTATCCCGTTTGCTTCCTATTCAAGAATCTTTAAATCCGCAACCATGAACCTGATTACACTCATTTATGACTTATTGAGTGTATTAGGGGCATTGGCTTTTTTTCTTTTTGGCATGAAGCTGATGAGCGAGGCGCTGCAAAAAATTGCGGGCTTCAAAATGCGACAATACCTTTCAGCTATCACTGCTAATCGCTGGAGAGGTCTGGCAACCGGTTTTGCTATCACCGGAATTTTACAGTCGTCCTCAGCAGCTACTGTGCTTTTGGTTGGTTTCGTAAACGCAGGATTGATAACTGTTTTGGATTCTATTGGCCTCATTCTGGGCGCCAATATTGGCACGACAGTAACTTCCTGGCTGATCACTTTTTTTGGATATTCCTATAATATCCGAGTGATTATTCTGCCTTTGATCGCCTTAGCCATTCCCTTATACTTTGGCTCAAGTTCTAATAGAAAATCCGTAGCAGAATTTGTGCTAGGGTTTGCAATTTTATTTATTGGCCTGCAGTTTTTGCGAGATGTACTCCCCGATATTCACCGCGAAACCGGTATTGTTGAGTTTTTAAAAACAACCGCAGATAATAACTTTGTATCACTCCTTATTGCTGCGCTTATTGGAATAGGCATTACAATTCTAATTCAATCCTCAACAGCAACGATTACACTTACAATTGTGCTGTTAAGCGAAGGAATGGTAAGTTTTGAAATGGCTGCAGCGCTGATCGTTGGCGAAAATATCGGCACCACAGCCACTGCAAATATCGCAGCTATAGTCGCCAATCGTAATGCCAAAAGAACTGCACTGATTCACTTTCTTTTCAACCTTACGGGTGCACTTCTGATTATCCCGGTATTTAATTATGCCATTCAGTTCATTGATTATCTTGCTGATATGATACTTCGCCTGAGTGATAATGATGTCCTCCTTTCGGCTCCGCTAAAAGTGAGTCTTTTTCACAGCCTCTTCAACATCACTAATGCCCTTATTTTGATCTGGTTTACAAAGCCCCTTCAACGGCTAAGCACCGCAATCATTCCTTTGAAGGAAGATGAGGAAGATGGAAGAATGCTCAGCTTACAAGAAAATTTCGTTACGCCGGTATCAGAATTGTCGTTGGTTCATTTGTCAAAAGAAATCAGTAAAATGGCGCGTTTTAGTCAAAAGATGTTTGACTTAATACCACAACTTCTGATGGAAAAAAATCCTGATGAATACCAAATACTCAACGACAAAATACGTCAGATGGAGCAGCAAATGGATCAGAATGAGCAAATTCTGATGAATTACCTTGCCCGCCTCACGGAAAGTAAACTGAGTGCCGAAAGCTCCAAATTGGTAAACGGAAGTATGATTATCGTAAACAATATCGAAAATATCGCTGACATTTGTTTCAAGATTGCCCGTATCATTGAGCTTAAAAACAGTCAGAAAGCCTGGTTCAATCAGCAACAGCGCGACAGACTTCACCAAATGTTCGAAACTGTAAATGAATCCCTGAATTTGATGCTAATTAACTTGAGCAAACCCCAAAAACCTGATCTGATTAAAGCCCATCAAGTTGAGCTCAGGCTAAACGAACTTAAAACAGAATACATCGAAACGCATCTTTCGGATCTTAAGGCAGGAAATTATCCTTTTAATTCCGGAAATTTTTATCAGCAGCTGGTTGTTTACAGTGAAAAAATTGGCGATCATGCCATTTCTGTTTCAGAAACACTCAACAGAAGTTATTGATAAGTTCATCATATCAGCAGATTGAATCTGTTAATTAATAATTACCTATTCCTGCTTCCAATGTATGCTGCACAGTAATTCATCCCAGGTTAGGAACACAAAGCTGTAAAGCTTATCGAAACTCAGTAAACATGCCTTTAGGCCATTGCACGTTGAAACTATTTAATTTTCAACAGCCTTTTATTAACAATATTTCCATTGGATTTCAAAACAACGAAATACATACCAGTATTTACAATATGACCGCTTGCAGCCTTTCCATCCCAAACAACCTGATAGGTCCCTTTTTGTTTGATTTCATCAACCAACCCCGAGACAAATCTTCCTTGTAAATCGTAAATATCAATTGAAACATTTTGTTCGTCAGATACTTCATATGCTATTGTTGTATATTCACTAAACGGATTTGGAAAACCTTGCAAGACAGGCTCAGTTTCATCTAAATGATCGGTAGTTCCAACAGTAACATCCTGAACAGCATATATCTTTATATCATCAATATTCCAACCGCAGTATTGCCATCCCCCGTCTGTAGTTCCCATGGTCCAGCGCAAATAAACCTTTTCCTGATTATTGGCTACTGAGGAAATATCCAATTCCACTTCATCCCATGAACCCGCAGTCATTTCATCCGGATTGCTCCAGACAGTTGTCCAGTTTTCGCCATCTGTGCTTACTCTTACATAGGCATGGTCATAATCAGGCACTTCTACACCCAACCACCTCATAAACTTCAATTTAACATTATATAGATTTGAGCAATCGATCAGATTAGTTGTAAGGTGCGTTTCAGGCAAGTTGTTCTGATAATCTCCTGAAAGGTTATAACCATAAACAAAATCTCCGGTAAAACCAGATGTTGGATCAGGAGATCCATGCTGACCGCCTTGCCCAAGAGGTACTCCAAATTCCCAGTCTCCTTCCGCATTCCATCCTGGATCTTCATCGAGTGGCCAATCAACTATCAAATCTCCCTGACCAACTACAAGTACTAATTCTATTTCTGTATCTCCAATATGATCAGTGAGATTAACAAAAGAAACAGAAGCGGAGTAGGCTCCTACAGGCAATGAATTGGCATTTCCATTGACTTCCAGCGTAATAAATACAGTATCATCAGGTGCTATAGTACCTTGAGTGCTGCCGATAAGATTAATCCAGCCGGCATCAACAGACAAGTTTACTTCGTACTCCATGTCTGTAAGGCTTTTATTATGCAGGGCATATTCAATAGTTTCGGGATTGAATGGCCCACCTTGAGGACCTGTAGGCATAAAGCTTTCATTCGGGTTTACCTTTAATCCCAATTCTGTCGAAAGGACTTTAACACAGAAATTACCAGTATTTTGAAATCCTGAAGGATCATCGTAATTATAAAAGTCCATCCATTGCCCATTTATTTGATAATAGCTTTCATCTTCACTGGCCGTTGATTCAACAATAGTTCTGTAATCCGCTCCAAGCAAAACTGGCACGTCTGAAGTTCTGTCGTAAGCATAACCCCCATCAGAAAGTTCTAAAAAGACATAGAAATCCTCTCCTGATGAAATCTGAATCGCTTCATCCAAATTAATTGTATGCAAACCCCGCACTTCTATCGTCCCTGATTTTGTAGATAATACGTTTTGCAAGCTTGTACCATCAAAATCATCATAAACAGAAATCGTATAGGCTATATTATCGACTGCCGTGAAGAAGTTTACTGCTTTAAGAAGTTCATTCCCCTCACCAATGAATTTATTAAACACTGCTGCAACTCCATTCAGAGTATCTCTATATCCATGATAATCATGAAAATAAACATTATCATATTGAAATGGTTCTACATTCCTAAATGTAATTGCACCCATTTCCGGATTTTGACAGGCATGCTTGTCATAATAAGAAATCCAGAAATAACCGTCAATTCCCCAGCTTTCTCCCCAACTATTTTTGCAAAGCCAAGCTCCTGGCAAAGGTGCCTGAGTCACCTTGTAATCATCCCAGCCAATGATGGCAATCGCATGATTCGGATCTTCATTGCTAGTTGGAGGTTGATAATGGATATTATTTGAAATATAGGATGAGGAATAGCACATGCAGGTTCCCAGAACACCATTATCGATGATGCTTTGCTTTATAACATCAATTTGCTCAAGGTTTTCACCAGCAGTAAACCATTCAATATCCCTTGGATAATAATAATGATAACTATCCAGCCGACGAGCAGGCGGACTATTGTATGATTGACCGTCAACATCCCTCACAGCACCTTCCCCCCTAGATAAGTAGGCGGAAGTTACCAGATAATCGCCCCCTTGATGCACTTCAAGTCCGCTGCCTGATGGAGGCTCAATATCGTCATTGTTATAGTCGTTAAATCCATTCCACCAATCAAGATGATATTCTGCGAGGTTCGGTTCTCCAGTTTCTCCCGCAGCAGACCATACTTCAGTAATCATCAGGTTTCCTTCCATAGCAGCCATTGCACCATGTGTCCAGCAGGTTCCGCCTTGTTGGTTTTTAACTGATGTAACATAGTTTTCACCATCTACATTACGTAAATCATAGGTTGCCGGAAGCTGCGCAAAAATAGTTCTACTCAGCAAGAGTGCTAAAACAAGTAATAAAAGCCGTGACATACATTTCAGATTAAATTCTCCAGGCCGAAGTTACAAAAATTAGCCTAGTCATCAACATACTTTAGGTTATTTTTTGCAACACGGACCGAATTATCAAGCTAATTGGAAAAAGTTATACAACCCTATTGATTGATTTCAGTTGAATAAGCAAAAAGGATTGTTCCCTGAAATCAGTCAATCTTAGCAGAGCAATTAAACTCTCAGAAACACTCAACAGAAGTTATTGATTACCAGCCTGCTGCCAGCACATCAGCCAAGTGAATGATTTTTATCGGAAGTTTATGCTTATTGATATACCCTTCCTGATGCATGAGACACGATAGATCAGTCGACACAATAAACTCAGCATCAGTATCCAAGGCATTTTGAACCTTTTGTTCAGCCATTGCGGCAGAAATTGCCTCATGCTTAACGCTAAACGTTCCGCCAAACCCACAACAAACATGGCGATCTTTCATTTCTACCAATTCCAGATCTTTAACCTTGGATAATAAAAGTCGCGCCTCCTGTTTTAGGCCGTACTCACGCAATCCGGCGCAGCTATCATGGAAAGTAACTTTGTGAGGGAATACTGCACCAAAATCGGTATAGCGGAGCTTGTTGACCAAAAAATCAGAAAGTTCAAACATATTTCGGGTCAAACGCTTATATTCCAAATGATTGGCAGTATTATGAAATAGCTCTTGGTAATAATTTCGCACATATCCTGTACAGGAGGCCGATGGGCTAACCACCGGACGATCATTAGGAAAATCTTTCAAAAACTTATTGCCTAATTTCTTGGCTTCATCCATGAACCCGCTATTGAAAGCTATTTGACCACAGCAGGTTTGCTCGGGATTGTAATGTACTCTTGCCCCGGCCTTTTCGAGAAGCTTAATCATATTCATACCTGTTTCGGGGAAAAACTGGTCAACAAAACAGGGGATGAACAGATCTATTGTCATGATTTTTTTTTACAAAAGTACATGATTTTTTTTCAACTAAAAGCAAGCTTTAAATCCAGGATCAAGCCAAAAAAGCTTACTTCTGATGAAGCATGCCTGTTTTTCGGATGCAAGACCAGAAAGCGGGATATGATTTTGCCACCACTTCGGGATTGTCGAGCCGGATTGCCCCCACTTTTAAAGCGAGTGGAGCCAGTGCCATTGCAATGCGATGGTCGGCCCAGCTGTTGATTGTTAGCGGATTTGATTCATCAAAAACTGGAATTTCCTGAGGAGGAGTGAGGAAGTAAGCTCCATTTTCATCTTCCTGAAAACTTACGTTCAGCTTTGCCAGTTCTGTCTTCAGTGCCAGCAACCTATTCGACTCTTTGTGAATCAAATTATCCAAACCCGTAAATCGCGCCCTGATGCCCAAACCTGCACAACTGGCAGCCAATGCTGGCAACAAATCAGGATAGTGGCGGCAATCACATTCAAAACTATTTGCCGGGGCTCCCACCTTAAATATCCTAATTCCATCAGGTTCCTGGTGGCTATGAACACCTAGCTGCTCAAATAATTTTGCAAGCACCTTATCTCCTTGCAGCGAATCCAGACTTAACTGGTCCAGTACCAGTTCGCCGCCTTCACTCAGGGCCATCATTTCGTACCAGTATGAGGCTGCGCTCCAGTCGGGATGAATACGACAGCTGACATTACTGTAAGGCTTTGGCGCAACAACAATTTTGCTGTTTTCCCAATTCACCTCAGCGCCAAAATGACGCATCAAAGCAATCGTCATTTCTAAATATGGTATCGAATTGTGATCGCCGGCAAGTTCCAGCTCAAGACCTTGTTCCCATGCTGGTGCAGCCATTAGCAAGGAGGAAGCAAATTGGCTGCTTTTTGAGATATCAACTGTTGCTTTACCTCCCGTGAGCACCCTGCCCTGAATACGCAGAGGGGCAAAACCCTGCTGCCCAACATAGCTAATATCAGCCCCTAAAGTCCTCAGCGCATTTACCAACTCACCAACCGGCCTTTCGAGCATTCGTCCTGAGCCTGTCAGCATCCATTTGCCTGGCAAAGTAGCCAGATAAGTCAGCAAAAAACGAAATGTTGTACCAGCATTGTCGCAATCCACGACAAGTGGAATTGAAGATTGGGCACAATCCCTGATCATTTTCAGATTCGTTTTGAGCAATTGAGTATCCTCTGCATCACTGAGTTGAGTAATCAATCGATCAAAACCACCGTAAGCACGTATCATTAAGGCCCTATTACTTTCACTTTTGCTGGTACTGAGTTGTACCCTTCCTTTGAGGTGGGTGAGATTTGGGCTGAGTAACTTAGTTTTTGACATGTTTAGAATAATTCACTATACCATGATAAACACTCTTTGAGCTGTTCTGGTTCAACCAACACATCAAAAACAGCTTTTCCGCTACGATCAAGACAAACCATCATTACTTTGCCTGCTCTGTTTTTCTTGTCGTGAACAATCAAATCCATCACATTTTCAATGTCAGTTTCCTTCAGCATGAAGGGATCAAATAAGGATTGATAATAACGAAGATACTCTGTCAAATCTTTCTGATTCAGGCCTTTCAATTTTACTGAAATAAAAAGTTCCGCAACTATTCCGGCTGCAATAGCTTCGCCGTGGGTCAGGTCCATTTTTCTGGCCAATCCAAGGCTTTCGAAAGCGTGGCCAATGGTGTGCCCAAAATTCAGAATTTTTCTTCTTCCTTTTTCAATGGGATCTTCAGTTACAACTTCCATCTTAAAACGAACCGACTTCTCGATCGCTACCCTAATTTGCCGGTCATCCATCTTTGTAAATGGCTCAAGCTGTCCGATATTTCCGCCGGTAATAAAGTTGTATTTAATTAATTCGCCCAAACCCGAGCGCCATTGTTTTTCTGGAAGCGTTTTTAAAAAATCAGTAAGGATATATACGTTCCGGGGCTGATAAAAAGCTCCGATTTGATTCTTAAATCCTTCAAAATCAATTCCGGTTTTCCCACCCAAAGCCGCATCTACCATAGCAAGCAATGTGGTTGGAAAATGAATTGTTTGGATGCCTCGTTTGTAGCTGGCTGCTGCAAATCCTCCCAAATCAGTAATCACACCGCCTCCCAAATTTACCAGCACGGAATCTCTTCCTGCGCCAGCTTTGGTAAGTCTTTTCCAGATTTCATTCAGCTGATGGAGGCTTTTGTTCTCCTCGCCATGCGGAATCGTAATCAGATTGATTTTGATCTGAATTGATTGAAAATAAGGCTCCAGAAGTGGCCAGCAATACTGTTTGGTTTGATCATCTGCCAGAATAAAAACCTGCTGATCGTTTTGACTAAAAACCATCAACAATTTTTCGAAATCGGCTAGTGCATCCTGATTAAAATAAATTCCAGCAAGAGAAAGATTCATCATTAAGCTTTTAGCAAAATTACTTGAAAAATCAATGGGGAAGGCTCAATCACTTCGGATTAATAAAAAGCAGCCAGCAATAATTCAAGGTGATGAAATGGCAGGTGGTGTAGCTGAGCAATATAGTGATTAGTAAGTTTTCCATTAAAAGCATAAACACCTTTGGCAAACGCCCTGTCGGATTGCAGATAAGCCTGCACCCCACCCGACTCTGCTACCTGCAGCAATAAAGGCGTAAAAAAATTATTAAATGCGATTGAGGCCGTTCGCGGAACACGTGAGGCCATATTTGGAACGGCATAATGAGTGATTCCATGTTCTTGAAATACAGGTTTTTGATGCGTTGTTGGCCGGCTTGTTTCAAAGCAGCCACCCTGATCGATGCTTACATCAATGATTATGGCTCCAGCTTTCATCTTGGCCACCATCGACGAACTGATTAAACAGGGCGAGTTACCGCTATTGGTATGTTTAGCGGCAACCACAACATCGGCAGTATGCAGCGCCTCACCAATAAGATCGGGTTGCAAAGCAGATGTATATACCCTTTGCCCGAGATTGTTCTGTAAAGTTCTGAGTTTGTACATGGAATTGTCAAAAACCTTTACCAAACAGCCCATTCCTAAAAAACCGCGTGCTGCAAACTCAGCCACATTACCCGATCCGATAATCACCACTTCGGTTGGAGCCACGCCCGGAAAGCCCCCCAGCATCTGTCCTTTGCCATATTCCGGGTGGCATAAATATTCTGCAGCAACCACAACACACAAGTTACCGATGATCTCGCTCATAGATCTCAGCAAAGGCAGGGCTCCTGATTTATCTTGAATATGCTCGTAGGCAAGGGCGATTAGTTTTTGCTTCAAAAGCAGCTCAAACCATTCGCGGCTTTGCGAAGTTTGCTGCAAAACAGAAAACAAAGTCTTTCCTTTCGGAATCCAAGAGAGCTCCTCTTCGTCGGGTGGCGCAACCTTAAGAATAAGGTCTGACTTGTAAACTTCTATGGCTTCATCCACAATCATTGCTCCGGCTTCTGCATATTCATGATCGCTATATTGGGCGTATTTCCCTGCGCCACGCTGCACCACAACCTGATTTCCATGATCTGTAAGCAATCGAACACCATCCGGAATCAAAGCGATTCTTCTTTCGTCGGACTGTCTCTCAGACGGAATGCCAATCTTCAGGTGATTTCTCTTTAAAGCCGTTTCAAGCTTTTCTTCCTGCGGCATCAAACTGTGGCTGCCTGCAAATCGAATAAACTGGTTTTCCTGCGACATAAGCTATGATCCTGTGATAAGTTGACAGTTAATCAATCTGATTCCGGTCTCTTCATCGGGTTGAATATCAATTCTTACGTGTTTTTCCGGTAAAAGTTGCATCACTTTCTCCGGCCACTCAATCAAACAGCAGTTGCCACTGTAAAAATAATTCTCATATCCAATATCATAGGCTTCTTCCAGCTTTTCGATACGGTAAAAATCGAAATGAAAAAAGGACTCCCCTTCCGCTGTCAGGTATTCATTTACAAGCGAAAACGTTGGACTATTCACTTCATCAAAAACACCAACGAGCTTACAAAAAACTTTAATAAGGGTCGTTTTTCCGGCTCCCATTGGCCCATAAAACGCCATTACCGGATAATCATCCTTATACTGAGCAAGCCAATTGGCAGCCGCTTCTAAATCGTTGGTGGTGGCTGCCGTAAAAAGCTTCTGAATCATGATCTTTGTACTTTTGGTTTAAGGTGTATCACAGGAATTAACATTTCAAAAATCGAAATCCCACCATGCTGAAACGTATTCTTGTAGTAATTAACGTAATAATTGTAATTGTTCGGATAGGCAAAAAAGTCGCTCGAACGCGCAAAAACATAAGCTGTACTCACATTAATTCTTGGTAAAAATACATCCTCGGGATTTCTCACCTCAAAAACTTCTTTTGAATTATATTTCAGGCTTTTTCCGTATTTATAACGCAGATTGGTATTCACGTTTCTGTCGCCCAGTATTTTCACCGGATCTTTCACATAAACTGATCCATGATCTGTTGTTAGTACCACTTCTGATTCTTTGCGGGCAATAAACCTGAGAATGTCAAAAAGGCTAGAATGCTCGAACCATGATTTCATCAGCGAGCGATAAGCTGCCTCATCTTCAGCTAGTTCTCGGATCATCTCCATTTCGGTTCGGGCATGAGAAAGCATATCCACAAAGTTGTAAACAATCACATTCAGCTGATTATTCATCAGGTTCGACATGTTTTCGGCCAGCTTTTTACCTGCATTCAGGTTGAGCACCTTATGGTATGAAAACTTAATATCCTTACCAAAACGTTTAAGTTGTTCCTGAAGCAATTCAGCCTCGTACTGGTTTTTCGTTCCTTCGTCTTCTTCATCTGTCCAGTAATTGGGGTATTTCTTGCGAATTTCGTTGGGCATAAGGCCCGCAAAAAAAGCATTTCGCGCATATTGAGTGGTAGTAGGCAATATGCTGCAATACAATTCGTCGCGCTCAACCCTGAAAAATTCTTCTACCATCGGCTGTATCGCCTTCCATTGGTCGTAGCGCAGGTTATCGATCACAATCAGAAAAAGTGGCTGTTGCTGACGTGCCAAATGTGGTAGCACCTTATCGCGCATCAGCGTATGCGAAAGTACAGGCTTATCCTGAGGGTCATCGTTCAGCCAGCTTATATAATTTTTTTCCACAAAACGCGAAAACTGAAGGTTGGCCTCATCTTTTTGCATATTCAGCACTTCGATGATGCCTGGGTCAGCAGCTTTTTCGAGCTCCAACTCCCATCGCGTGAGACGCTTATAAATATCCGTCCACTCCTCAAAGCTGAGTTGATTATTCAGCTCCATCCCAATATTTCTAAACTCCTGCTGATAAGTCATAGTAGATTTTTCGCTTACCAGTTTTCTGTTTTCCAGATTACGTTTCAGGCTCAGTAAGATCTGATTCGGCTTTACGGGCTTGATCAGGTAATCAGCGATATTACTTCCGATGGCATCTTCCATGATAGATTCCTCCTCGCTTTTGGTGATCATCACCACAGGAAGGTTCGGATACTCTGCCTTTATTTTTTCCAGGGTTTCTATGCCTGAAAGGCCGGGCATGTTTTCGTCCAAAAAAACGATGTCCAGGGGTTCAGTTCGCACTATATCAAGGGCTTCGTCACCATTGTTGATTGCAATCACTTCATACCCTTTCTGTTCGAGAAAGAGGATATGAGGTTTTAACACGTCAATTTCATCATCGGCCCATAAAATTCTGATCTTGTCCATAAGTTAAGCTTTTTGTTATTCGGTAAATCAATTGGGTAAAGATGTTGACGATAAGTGTATTTTTGTTGTTAAATGCATAAAACGCCGCTTTTATTGTGACGTCCAGTGTGATTTGTACAAAATTAACAATAATTATGCCCTTAAACAGCGCCAACAAAAAGAAAATCTTCAATGATCCGGTTTATGGATTTATCAGCATTCCTGACGAACTGCATTTCGATCTGATCGAACATCCTTATTTTCAGCGCTTGCGAAGAATCAAACAGCTTGGTCTCACACATCTTGTTTATCCGGGGGCTTTGCACACCCGTTTTCATCACAGCCTGGGCACTATGCATCTGATGCAGCAAGCCATTCAGCTGCTGCGCAATAAGGGTTATGCCATCAACGATCAGGAAAAACAAGCCGCATCATTGGCAATTTTGTTACATGATATTGGCCACGGACCATATTCTCACACCCTCGAAAACACCATTATCGAAGGAACTACACATGAACAACTCTCACGCATTTTTATACAAAAACTGAATACAGAAACTTCTGGTGCATTAGATGAGGCTTTGGCGGTTTTTAATGGCAGTCATCCCAAAAAGTTTTTAAGCAAACTGGTTTCGAGTCAGTTGGATATGGATCGCATGGACTACCTGAAGCGCGACAGTTTTTTTACGGGCGTTACCGAAGGGAATATCAATGCCGATCGATTGCTGGCCATGCTTGAAGTGGTGGACAATGAACTGGCTATTCAGGCCAAGGGGATTTATTCAGTGGAGAAATTTATAGTAGCCCGCAGGCTGATGTACTGGCAGGTTTATCTGCACAAAACCGTGCTGAGCGCTGAGCATATGCTGATGAACGCCC
Source organism: Bacteroidales bacterium (assembly GCA_018399335.1). Classification (GTDB taxonomy): domain Bacteria; phylum Bacteroidota; class Bacteroidia; order Bacteroidales; family F082; genus UBA5536. Next base: position 18,264 of record JAGYNM010000038.1, read on the forward strand.
TCTTACGTGCTCGTGAAATTGCTGATCAGCTTAAAAACAATACGCCTGATCCGCTTTATTATTTTTTACCCAGGCAGGAAAAACAGCTTGATTTTGTCGAACAGCCTCAAACCCTGCAACAATACAGCCAATTGGACGATTTTGACGTCTTTTCGGCGCTTAAATCCTGGAGCAGACATCCCGATAAAGTCCTCAATATGCTCAGTGACGGGATCGTCAACCGTAAGCTTTTTAAAGTGATTATTACAAATAAAGCTTTTGATGAAGCATTGCTTGAAGAGTTACTTCATGCCATAAGTAAGCATACCGGCCTTGATAAAAGCCAGGCCAAATACTTATTAATCACCGGCAAAACCGCAAACCACGCCTACCACCCACAACAAGCGCGGATCAATATTGTGTATAAAGACGGCAGCATCAAAGACATTTCAGAGGCCTCTGATCAGCTTAATATTAGTGTGTTATCTCATCCTGTGACCAAGTATTTCCTTTGTTTTCCGAAGGATATTCCACTGAATTTCAAACTTATAAGTATGTCTTAATCTAACATTGTAAAAAGCAAACCGAATGACTTTTAACTAATCCAGCTTCTAATTTTACATTTTTTTAATTCAAATATTATAACAGCTTTTACTTACAGATTCAAAGCATTTAGAAAAATAATAAATACACGTATTGAATTTACTAACAGCCACTTAAATAATACAGAAGCTCAGTTTTTAGG
>JAGYNM010000039.1 GCA_018399335.1 Bacteroidales bacterium
TTGGTTTGAATGCCATTGCTCTCAAGAAATTCAGCCACACTGCTTTCTCTCACAGTTCCCACTTTAACATCATGAAGATCTGAGAGTTTCTCCACACTTGACTGAATTCGGTTTACCGTTAAGGTGGATGAAATGGTAGCCGTGAAACTACTAATGATAATCACCGCCGTAAACATCCAAATGATAGAGAAAAACCTGCCCCAAAAGCTTGCAGGCGACTTGTCGCCATAGCCTACTGTCGTCATCGTTACAGCTGCCCACCAAATACCATCAAAAACCCCGGAAATACCTTTCCTGAACTGCTGATGATTATAACGCCGCTCAAAAAACCAAACGATCCATCCAAATATCAAAATAACCAGAAAAAGCAGCAAGATTACTTTGAAAAAATCAAGCGAGAAAAAATTCCTGATCATCGAAAACAGCTTTTGATCATCTGAATTTAAGGTGGCAATACTTAGCGTAGTGATGTAAAAAGGCTGACTAAAGTACAAACGCCGCATCCGCTCCGGTGTTACAGTGAGTGGGACAATACTCAGGTCAGATTCGCCATTTTCAAGACTTAAAAGCAAATCCTGCAGGTTGTAAGTCACAAATTTCTCGGGCTTAACAATAGAATCGGAAATTTTTTTCCAGATATCTATACAAAGTCCCGCTGGTAATTCGTTCTCTTTTAATATGACAAAAGGAGGAGAATCTTTTAAACCTATGGTTAAGGTATCTGCAACAGCCATAAAAGTAATTCCAAAAAAGAAAACAATCAGCATTAAAAGCTTTGCTGCTGTGGGTACTTTAACAGTCATTTGTTAATTTTTTTAATTTTTGTTGATTCTATTAAAAACCAAAATTAATATTTTTGCTTATCCTCAAGTGAATAAAGAAAACCAGAATACCATGATCCGTTTTTTGCTTGCCCTTTGGCTATTTTTACCAATATTTACATATGCTCAGCCCGACACGTCAAAAACTGCAAAACCCGATTCGGTTCGTTATTGGAAATTTAGCGGCAGAACAGGCCTTACATTCAATCAACTATCACTAACAAACTGGGCTTCAGGCGGTGAAAGCTCAGCATCAGGAAAAGTCAATACGAACACCAAGCTAGTTTACAACAAAAACAAATTTCAATTCGAGTCGGTCTCCAAATTGGCATTTGGCATTGTTGGCTATGGAGGTAATCGCATCGAAAAAACTGAAGATCGTATCGACCTGGCTACATCGGCCACCATTAATTCTGATAAAAACTGGGCTATTTCTTCTGTCGTCTCCCTGAAATCGCAGTTTGCAAACGGCTATAAATATCCAAACGATTCCACACTTATTTCAACTTTTTTTGCACCAGGCGTGATAAATGCATCCGTTGGCTACAGGTATAAAGAATCAGATATTTTTGAGCTGTTCCTAAGCCCTGCTTCCGGAAAATTCACTTTTGTACTCAATCAGGAACTTGCCGACAAAGGCGCTTTTGGTGTTACTCCGGCAGTTTTGGATACCAATGGTCTGGTACTCATTCCAGGCCAAAACCTTTTCTGTGAATTTGGCATCAACGTGCTGGCAAATTTTGCTAAAGAAGTTAGTGAAAACATTGAATTATCCTCAACCTTAAACCTTTACAACAATTATCTCGACGACAATCACAGCAACAGATGGAACATTGATGTGGACTGGGAAACCACCGTGAATTTTACCATCAACAAGCGAATTCAAACAGTGCTGTTTATGCAATTAAAATACGATCACAATGTAAAACTACCTGTTTATGATATAGTTGACGGGGAGAAGATACAGGTAGGTGAAGGCCCCAGACTTCAGTTTAAAGAATCACTTGGAATTGGGATAACATACAATTTTAGCTAAGCCTTAAACTTAACACTTCATTTATCAATATATTCCTTGTTTTGCAGCCAAAATTCTATTTACTTTGCTGTAAAGTTTAATCCCTAACAAACAACTTAAATCATGAAAATTTCCATCGTAGGAACCGGATACGTAGGATTGGTTACCGGAACATGTTTTGCAGAAGTTGGTATCGACGTACATTGCGTTGATATTGACAAGAAAAAAGTTGATAACCTCAACAACGGCATTATCCCTATTTACGAGCCCGGCCTCGAAGAAATGGTGGCGCGGAATGTAGAGAAAAAAAGATTGTTCTTCACCACCGATTTAGCCTCTACCCTTGCAGGTTGTCAAGTGATTTTCAGTGCAGTAGGCACTCCGCCAGATGAAGATGGCAGCGCCGATTTGAAATATGTACTCGATGTAGCCCGCGAAGTTGGTCGTAGTATGGAAGATTATGTGCTCATTGTAACCAAAAGCACAGTGCCAGTGGGAACAGCCGAAAAGGTAAGAAAAGCCGTTAAAGAAGAATTAGACAAAAGAGGAGTAAATATTCCCTTTGATGTAGCCTCAAATCCCGAATTTTTAAAAGAAGGCGCTGCCGTTGATGATTTTCTGAAACCTGACCGCATTGTTGTAGGCGTGGATTCAGAACGCGCCGAAGAGCTTATGAAAAAGCTTTACAAACCTTTCACAATGAATGGTCATCCGGTGATTTTTATGGATATCGTTTCTGCTGAAATGACCAAATATGCCGCCAATGCTATGCTGGCTACTAAAATCAGCTTTATGAACGACATCGCTAATCTTTGCGAAATAGTTGGGGCTGACGTAAATATGGTGCGCAAAGGCATTGGTTCGGATCGTCGTATTGGCAAATATTTTATTTACCCCGGCACGGGATACGGTGGATCGTGTTTCCCAAAAGACGTGAAAGCACTGATAAAAACAGCAAAAACCTATAATTACAATCTCCGTGTACTGCAAGCTGTTGAGGATGTGAATGACGACCAGAAATCGGTTATGTTTAACAAACTCAACACTTATTATAATCATGATCTAAAAGGTAAGACGATCGCCATTTGGGGCCTTTCGTTCAAACCCAATACAGATGATATGCGTGAGGCTCCTGCAAGGGTTATTATCGCAAAATTGCTCGAAGCTGGCGCAAAAGTTAAAGCTTACGATCCGGTAGCTATGGAAGAAGGCGAGCGCATTTTCAATGACAAAATTGAATTTGCAAAAGATCAGTACGACGCATTAATAGATTCAGATGCCCTGATTATTGTTACAGAATGGTCGGAGTTTAAATTCCCTAACTTCAGGGTAATGAAAAAACTCCTCAAAAAAGCTGCAATTTTTGATGGACGTAATATTTACGATGCCAAAGAAATGCAGGCTGAAGGGTTTGATTATTTCGGAATCGGAATCAAAACCTTTAACTAATAAAGCAAATTAATTTTAATCGGGACATTCCAAAAAAATGTCCCGATTATAAAAATACCAACCTATGAAAAGTATCCTTGTTACTGGCGGCGCTGGCTTTTTAGGCTCACATCTTTGCGAACGTTTGCTCAACGAAGGCAATGAAGTGATCTGTCTTGATAATTACTTTACCGGACAAAAAAGCAATGTGGTTCATCTGATGGATCATCCTTATTTCGAAATGGTTAGGCATGATGTGACTACTCCTTTTTTCGTTGAAGTGGATGAAATTTATAACCTGGCTTGTCCGGCCTCGCCGATACATTACCAGTACAACCCCATCAAAACAGTAAAAACTTCTGTGATGGGAGCTATCAATATGTTGGGATTGGCCAAACGTATCAAGGCAAAGGTTTTACAAGCTTCTACTTCAGAGGTTTATGGTGATCCCGAGCAGCATCCGCAAAAAGAATCCTATTGGGGACACGTGAATCCAATTGGCCCCCGCGCTTGTTATGATGAAGGCAAACGTTGTGCTGAAACCCTTTTTGTGAATTACCATCAGCAAAACAATGTGAGGATTAAAATTATCCGAATTTTTAATACTTATGGTCCCCGCATGCACCCCAATGATGGTCGTGTTGTTTCCAATTTTATCGTTCAGGCTTTGCAGGAAAAAGACATCACTATTTATGGAGATGGAATGCAAACGCGTAGTTTTCAATATGTTGATGATTTAGTTGAAGGTATGATCCGGCTAATGGCAACTCCGGACGACTTTACTGGCCCGGTTAATATTGGTAATCCGGGAGAATTTACCATGCTTGAACTAGCGCAAAAGATTATCCAAAAAACAGGAAGCAAATCCAAAATCGTGCACATGCCTTTGCCAGCCGATGATCCGATGCAAAGGAAACCCGATATCAGCCTGGCTAAAAAAGTACTCGACTGGGAACCGAAAATCGCGCTGGATGAAGGGCTGGATAAAACTATTGCTTACTTTAAAACCATCGTAGGATGAATATTTTAGTGACTGGAAGCAACGGCCAACTGGGACAAGAATTTCAGAAAATCGCTCAGACTGATCGTAAACATGTGTGGTATTTTACGGATGTGAACGAGTTGGACATTACAAATCCTACACAGCTCAAGCACTACATCAATGCCGAAAATATTGAAGTTTGCATCAATTGTGCTGCTTATACAGCTGTTGACAAAGCTGAAGAAGAGCAAGAAAAAGCTCAATTGCTCAATGCCCAGGCTCCGGCTTTTTTAGCCGGTGCGTGTAAGTCGGCAAATGCACTACTCATGCATATTTCGACAGATTATGTATTTAGCGGCAAACATTATATGCCCTATACCGAAGAACATCCTGTTGCACCAGCTTCGGCATATGCGGAAGGCAAAGCCGATGGCGAACGAAACATCATGCTTAGTGGAGTTAATTATATGATTATCAGAACTTCGTGGCTCTACAGCAAAACAGGCAACAATTTTGTAAAAACGATGATCAGGCTGGGCAAAGAAAAGGACTCCATCAATGTGGTTGCCGATCAGATTGGGACACCAACTTACGCATTCGACCTTGCTGCAACACTCTTGCTGATGGCCGAAAATCAAAACTCAAAAAGTAACAACCAGATTTATCATTACAGTAACGAAGGAGCAATAAGCTGGTACGATTTTGCTCAGGCAATTATGGAGTTGGAAAAGCTTGATTGTAAAGTAAATCCAATCGAGTCAAAAGACTATCCTGTAAAAACTGTGCGTCCATTTTATAGTGTCATGAATAAATCAAAGATTAAATCAACCTTTAATATTACAGTTCCTTACTGGCGCGACAGTTTGAAAAAATGTCTGGAGGAAATGAATGGACAAAAGCAAGATTAATCGCCTTGTTATGCAAGTTTACGAAGCAGCCCGGGAGGTACACGAACAATGCGGAAATGGGATTCCTGTAAACGTGTTCAAATCCTGTTTCGCTCATGAACTCAGAATCAAAGGTTTAAGATTCAGGCTGAACGCGGCTTTTCCGGTTGTGTATAAAAATATGAAACTCGATCACACCCTTAATGCTGATTTCCTGATCGAAGATATATTACCCCTAAACCTAATCAAAAAAGAAGAAAATGCTGCCGAAGAAATGTCAAGTTTGCTTCGCATGAATGAAATTCCAATGGGCCTTGTTATTGAAATAAACAAAACACAGCTGGTCGACGGCTTCAAAAAAATACAAAACCCTTTAAAACGAATACTATGAATACCATTGATCCTCAGGTAATGGCACAAGCCAAAGAATGGCTCCAACCACCTTACGATAATGAAACTATCAAAGCTGTTCAGCATATGATTGATAACGATCCGAAAGAGCTAACGGAAAGTTTTTACAGAAAACTTGAATTTGGCACAGGAGGATTAAGGGGCATAATGGGTGCCGGCACCAATCGTATGAATAAATATACCGTTGCCAAAGCTACTCAGGGTTTGGCTAATTATATGAAAAAAATGTTTCCCGGCCAGAAACTTTCCATGGCTGTAGCTCACGACTGCCGCAACAACAGCGACTATTTTACCCGCATCACTGCCGAAGTGATGTCGGCCAACGGTATTCAGGTGTACCTTTTCAAAAGCCTTCGCCCCACTCCAGAGCTTTCATTCGCGATTCGCGAATTGCAATGTCAGAGCGGCGTGGTGATTACAGCTTCGCACAATCCAAAAGAATATAATGGTTACAAAGCCTATTGGGAGGATGGCGGACAGCTGATTGCGCCGCATGATAAAAATGTGATTGCTGAAGTTGAAAAAATCAAAAGCCTTACAGAAGTAAAATTTGAGGCTAATGAGTCGCTCATTACTTATCTGGAAGATGATTTTGACGATAAATATATCGCAAAAATTGCTGCACTAAGCCTTTCGCCTGATATCATACAGCGGCAAAGAAATATGAAAATTGTTTACACTCCCATCCACGGAACCGGCGTCAAGCTTGTTCCTGAGGCACTTAAAGCAATAGGTTTTAAGGCAGTCTATAATGTGCCCGAACAGGATGTTGTTGATGGAAATTTCCCAACGGTTCACTCTCCAAACCCCGAAGAGCCTGCTGCACTTGAAATGGCAATTGCAAAAGCCAAAGAAGTTGATGCTGATCTGGTTATGGCTACCGATCCGGATGCAGATCGTGTAGGACTAGCTGTTCGCAACGAAAACAATGAATTTATACTCCTAAATGGCAATCAGGCTGCCAGCCTTTTGATTTATTATTTGTTGAACAAATGGAAGGAAAATAGCAAACTTACTGGTAACGAATTTATTGTAAAGACAATCGTTACCTCCGAACTACTTTTCGACATTGCAGACAAGTTTAAGGTTGCACGCTATGATGTGCTCACGGGATTTAAATACATCGCTGCCTTGATAAAATCCCTCGAAGGAAAACAACAATTTATCGGCGGAGGCGAAGAAAGCTATGGCTATCTTGTTGGCGATTTCGTTCGCGATAAAGATGCCGTTAGCTCTTGCGTGATGTTGGCCGAAACCGCTGCATGGGCTGCCGATCAAGGCAAAAGCATGTTACAAATGCTAAAAGAACTGTATGTGGAATTTGGATTTTATAAAGAAAAGCTGCTTTCAGTTACCAAAAAAGGCAAGGAAGGAGCCGAAGCCATCAAAGCTATGATGGATGGATTCAGAGAAAATCCTCCTGCCATGATAGGAGATGAAAAACTGGTTGAAATTAGAGATTATAAACTGAGTGAAATTCGTAATCTGGATTCTGGAAAAGTAACCCCAATTGAATTACCGAAATCAGATGTGCTGCAGTTTATTACTTCAGGCGGATCAAAAATTAGTGTTAGACCTTCGGGAACCGAACCTAAAATTAAATTCTATTTTGGTGCAAAAGCACCTTTGGATTCGGTTGAAAATTACGATCAAACAGATATTCAACTTGAGCAAAAAATAGAAGCCTTTAAAGCATCCTTAAAGATTGATTAATTTTCTTTAGACTTAAACTTTTACATAGTCCTGGCAAATTGCCAGGACTATTCTTTTTAAAACCTACTGCAAGTCAACAATTTGCTATTCAGGTCTTTATTCTTACCTTTGCACTTTTTTATCAGGCACAGCGCCAAAATCAAACTTGCTATAATGATTTCCGACATTCTGCAAAAAGACGTTGAAGAATTATATCCCTCAGCTATTGTCCAACAAACGGCCTTTTGGTCGAAATTGAAACAAAAAACAGGTTTAAATAGTTTGGCATTGGATTTTAAATCCTATTCAGAAGTACTTTTTAATCAGGCCGCCAAAAATCAGATAATTCAATCTGATATGCTCCTCATTTTACAGCCTATAAATACCAATTACTGCATTGCCTATGCTCCTTACGGCCCTGAACTTGAACCTTCTGAAGAAAATCAGGGCGCATTTCTGGAAAGTCTTTCCGAAAACCTAAGACCATACCTACCTAAAAATTGCATCGCTATCAGGTACGATCTGCAATGGGAATCGTATTGGGCTAAAGACGCAGCCTTTTTTGATAATAACGGCATATGGCTTGGTGAACCCGCTGCAAGAACACAGGAATTTAGGTTTAATTACAGTACCCAAAACTGGAATTTCGAGAAAGCCCAAACCAATATCCTGCCCTCTCACACCTTTTTTATCGACCTGAGTTTGTCAGAAGAAATGTTGTTTCAAAAAATGAAACCCAAAACACGCTATAACATCAAACTGGCTCAGCGCAAAGATGTTAAGGTACGTACATTAGATATTTCCCAAATCGATATCTGGTATAAGCTTTACGAGGAAACAGCCGATCGCAATCGCTTCTTTGTTAATGATCTGCACTATTTCGAAGATGTGCTTACGACCAAAGCTAACGATACACTCTCACCTGCTGAAGTCATTTTACTAGTAGCCGAATGGGAAGACCAACCGCTGGCAGCAATGTTTCTGATTATTTCCGAAAAAAGAAGTTCCTATTTATACGGCGCCTCTTCAGCAAGACACCGCAATGTAATGGCCACTTATGCTTTGCAATGGGAAGCCATTCAACTTTCAAAAGCAAAAGGCTGCACAGAATATGATATGTTTGGGGCATCTCCAACTCCAGATCCCTCCCACCCCATGTATGGCCTTTACAAATTTAAAAGCGGATTTGGTGGGGAACTCTTCCACAGCCTCGGATGCTGGGATTATCCTCTTTTGCAAAAACAATACGATATGTTCAAAGCTATTGAATCGCAAGCGGTCGGATTCCATATAAGTTAATATTTAACGGTTGCTTACGACTAAGGTTAAGCCGCTGGAAAAAACTTTAAACTCAATTAATTGACCTGAAATTAATTAAGGATAAATTCTTAAAATTAATGTAATGTTTACTTGACTTTTTGATAGCTTTACATTACATTTGAAGTTTTAAAAATCACCTGTTATGAAGCAAAACTTTCTTTTACCCAAAGTTTTTAAAAAAATTGGATGGCTTTTATTCATTCCGGGAATCATATTAGGGATGGTATATTTAATCTTAGAGGACGAAATCCATTTCCTTGATCTAACAGTCTTTGCAATTGCTGATGAAGAGGTTCTGAGTAAAACAGCATTCTTTTCAGTTGTGAAGAATAATGTTTTTGACGAACTAATCGGTTTACTGCTAATTGCAGGTGGGCTATTTATCGCGTTTTCGAAAGAAGAAACAGAAGATGAATTCATTGCCAAAATCAGGCTTGAATCCCTGGTTTGGGCAACTTATATCAACTACGTTATCCTGATGCTGTCCGTTATTTTTGTTTATGGCATGTCATTTTTTTGGGTTCTGGTTTTTAATATGTTTACCTTACTTTTGTTTTTTATCATTCGCTTTAATTGGGCTTTGCGAAAATCTAAAAACCTGATCAGCGATGAAAAATAATATCAAAGTAGAACGAGCCAAAAAAAACATCACTCAAGCTCAACTTGCTGAAATGGTGAACGTAAGCCGACAAACGATTAATGCGATAGAATTAGGTAAATATAACCTGTCAACAATTCTTGCTTTAAAAATCGCCCATGTTTTTAATCAAAATCTGCACGACATTTTTGAGCTGGAAGAAAATGACTGGCAGTCATGATTCAGATAACTGATGAGATGAATAAAGGAGCCTTTTCAATTCACATTTTTACAATTAAAATACTCATGCTAGCTTCACTGCTTGCTATGCATAATTTTATGCAGGGACAAGAAAATCAGCAGCAGTTGAACCGCGAAACTGATACCCTCAAACAAAAATTATTCAACGAACCCGATTCAGTTTTTTACCAACGATTGAATCAAAAAGGAAACGACAGCAGGTTCCTAAGGGAACTGCTAAACATGACCATAAAAGATCAGGAAGCACAGTCGCAACCCGAACTTACAGATAATGCTGAAAAATGGCAACCTTTCAGCGGACTGATTATCAGTCATATTATCATCAAACAACCTCCACCTGGAAGCGCTTTGCTTCCTTATGTGACAGCAAACGACAGCAGCAAAATCAATCGACTGATCAAGAGCCTCCACATCTACACTAAACCTGCTGTAATACAAAAAAATCTTTTCATCAAAACTGGCGATACTCTCATACCATGGAAACTCGCTGATAATGAAAAACTGATTCGTGACCTGCCCTATATTGAAAATGCAAGGTTTTATGTCGAATCTGCTAGCAACGATTCACTTACACTGATTTTGGTTGTACAAGATAAAATTCCTTACGGGGCCTTTCCTATCATTCATTCTGCCAATAAGCAAAGCCTGAAAATCTGGAACTCTAATTTTATGGGTTATGGTAACGAATTTGGGTTTAGGCTCGCCAACGACAAGCCAGAATTTTACATGTCTGAAATCTATTTTACACTCGATAACCTGGATAAAAAATTCCTTCAAAACAGTGCGCGATACCAGCGTTCGCTCGAACACGAATACTACACCTTAACAGTCGGGAGATCATATCAACCCGGAGCATATAAACTTGCTGGTGGCCTCGAACTTGCCCGCAAACAGCAAACCCTTCCTTCATGGTTTTCAGCGGATCGCTTAGCACAGCCCGAAATGCGCTATTTACAAGGAAATGCGTGGCTTGGTTACCAATATGAAATAAAGGCACAAACAGAGAAAAAACGACCTGAATACCTGATTCCAGCTATAGGAATTTATAATACTTATTTTCAAAAACGTCCGTTTACGAGTGCCGATTCCAATTATATGTTAACCAACAGCACCCGCCTGATGGCTTCTGTAAACTGGCTAAATCAGAACTTTGCCGAAAGTGACAAGCTTTTCGCGCAGGATCATCCGCAGGCATTGCCCGTTGGTTTTAGGGCAGGGCTTACACTTGGATACAGCTGGGGAGAATATTTGAAAACACCATACGCAGGAGTAGATTTTCGCTGGAGCCGCCTTGGTAAACCTGCTGATTTCTGGGTTTTTACAGCAGGATTTGGCAGTTATATTCACAGGCAAAAACTTTATCAGGGCGTGGCAAAGGGATCGCTTTATTACCTGAGCAAACTTATTCACGTTAAAGATTATTCCTTTCGTTTGTTAAGTGGTTTAAACTATACCCGTGGAATTAACCGATTAACCTACGACAGCCTTTATCTAAAAAACGAAAACGGCATCACCGGACTAAGAACAGATGTGCTCAGGGGAATGCAGCGAATAAATTCTGAAGTTCAGTTTATACTTTATACACCCTGGAAATGGCTTGGTTTTAGTTTTACTCCCTATCTATTGGCTGAAAGCGGCATCATTGCTGAAGAAAATGAACAATTATTCAATAACAGAATTATTTCAGCATTAGGGATCGGGATCAGACTTCGCAACAAATACCTTGTTTTTTCATCCATACAATTGAGACTGATGTATTATCCCTATGCTCCGGTTGGTGCCTCATCATGGTCGTTTGATCTGACTGATAGTATAGGCTGGGAAATATTCGATTTTGAACCGCCTCAACCAAGTGAGCTTATTTTCAGATGATCTGCAGAATCTTAAAATTACGCTTGTTAAAACTGAAACTATCTCCAATCTTTTTTTCTTTCATGGCCTGAAATATCGGAACCAGAATCGAAACAACAATTACACTTTCGTTTTTAAAACGAATAATACCCATCCCAATCGCAATGAAAAACAAATCAGAATCTGTTTGAATCAGTGCACCAAAACCAGCTTCACTTTGTTGTTTTTGCAATTCAGGCTTTTTAAGCAAGTCCAAATTTACCATTGCCTGACTCACCTGCTTGGCAAACATATCCTTTTTCCTGAGTTGCTGATTCCGAAAACCATCATAACGATCTTTGGGCGTTCCATAATTATTTGCTTCTTGCTGGGCCTCATCCATCGCTTTGCGTGCATGCGAGATAGCTTGTTCCTGCATTTGCATCAAATGAGCTATAAGTTCGGCCTTGAATTCGGGTGTTTTCATCAGATAGTTTAATTTTGCAAACACAATAAGCAAATTTAAACTTTGCCGATTAAAAATCCAAATAAAATCATGAGCACACCCGATCCTACTTTGTCGCGTAACATACTGGAAATGGCCGCAGTAGCCAGCGAATTTTGCAACTTCATCGAAGACACCTCAAACCTCAAGCAACAGGCTTTTTTCAATTCCTTGCAAGGCCTGGTTCCCCTACTCTATTTGCGTGGAACACTTTTGCCTGATATCGAACCAGAATTTCCGGAGGCAAACGAAAGATTTGTAACCGAAGAACAATATGAAGGCCTGTTTAACGCGCTTCGTGAGCTAACCGGCGATTTGGATGAATTCTGGTATATCGATCACAGCGGTACGCATATTACTGAAACGCTTAAAGGAAGTTTTGCGGAACATCTGGCCGACGTATATCAGGATCTGAAAGACTTTATCATGCTCTTTAAAAAACCGCAACTGGCAGCACGCGAAAACGCTATCGCCAGCTGCAAAGCAAATTACGCTCCACATTGGGGCGCCCGACTAGCCAATCTCCTACCCGCCCTTCATGCACTCGTTGCTGAAGAAAAAACCGCCGATCAGGAAGACGACTTCCTCATTGACTAACGAATACCTAACATTAGGTATGTTCCCACTTTAATAAAATGTCGTTTTTTGCTTATTAGCAAAAGTAGTCTGATATGAAAACCCTAGCGGAGCTGAAAGAAGGAGAAAAAGGCATCATCACCAAGGTAAAAGGTCGTGGTGCTTTTCGCAAAAGAATCATTGAAATGGGATTTGTTGTTGGCAAACCTGTTATTGTTGTAAAGAATGCTCCATTGCGCGACCCAATTGAATACAATATCATGGGTTACGAAGTTTCGCTCAGACGTAGTGAAGCCGCCCTGATTGAAGTCTTGAACGGAGATGCCATGAAATTGGCAAACCATTCGGCCTATCATGGTGTACAAGCCCTGGAACAATCACTCAAACTTAGACCGCTAACGACCTCAAAAACTATTTCTGTAGCTTTGGTTGGCAATCCCAACTCAGGAAAAACTACACTTTTCAATTTTGCCTCGCATTCCAAAGAAAGGGTAGCCAACTATTCCGGCGTTACCATTGACGCAAAATCTGCTACTTTTCAGCTAAACGATTATACTTTTAAACTCGTTGATCTGCCTGGAACTTACAGCATTACAAGCTACACACCTGAAGAGCTATATGTCAGGAATCATATTTTTAACGAGTTACCCGATGTAGTGCTCAATGTGGTAGATGCCTCCAACCTTGAACGCAACCTTTACCTTACTACCCAGCTGATTGATATGGACATTAAGGTGGTAATGGCTTTGAATATGTACGACGAGTTCCTCGAAAAAGGAGATCAGTTCGATTACGATCACCTTGGGAAAATGTTGGGTATTCCATTTGTGCCAACTGTGGCATCAAAAGGCAAAGGTATCACCGAACTTTTTGAACGCATTATCAAAGTACATGAAGATCGTGATCCTGATATCAGGCATATTCATGTGAATTATGGCGAAGAGATAGAGGCTTCTATTCGTGATCTTCAGGACTTGCTTAAGGTTGATGGCAATCAGCATATTACTAATATTATTTCACCACGATATCTTGCCATCAAACTTATCGAAGGCGATCAGGAAGAGCTTGATCGCATCAAAACCTGTGTGAACTATACAAGCATAATTTCTTTTCTTGAAAAGGAAACTGAGAAAATTGCTACAATTTATTCTGATGAGCCTGAAACAATTATTACCGACGCCAAGTATGGTTTTATTGAAGGAGCACTAAAAGAAACTTTTAAACCAGCCAAAGAACCAGTCAAAACGAAAAGCAGACGTATCGATAGCATTTTGACAAATAAATACCTAAGCTATCCAATATTCGTCGGTGTGATGTGGGGGATTTTTCAGGCAACTTTTATATTGGGCGACTACCCCATGCAATGGATTGAAATGCTAATGGGCTGGCTCGGAGAATTGATGTATAGCATTATGCCCGACAATTTCGTTCGCGATTTGGTGGTCGATGGGATAATTGGTGGTGTGGGAGGCGTAATTGTATTCTTGCCAAACATCCTAATATTATTTTTCTTCCTTTCGCTTCTAGAGACAACTGGTTATATGGCTCGTGTGGCATTTATCGTTGATAAGTTGATGCACAGGGTTGGTTTGCACGGCCGATCTTTTATTCCGCTCTTAATGGGCTTTGGCTGCAATGTGCCAGCGATTATGGCAACACGAACAATCGAGAATAAAAGTGACCGCATGGTTACGATGATGATTATTCCCTTTATGTCGTGCAGTGCGCGTTATCCGGTTTATATACTCATAATCAGTGCTTTTTTCGATTATTATCGCGGCACAATTCTCTTTGGAATCTATTTGTTAGGCATCCTGTTTGCCGGCTTGCTTGCCTGGGTATTTAAAAAAATCTTGTTTCAGGCTAATGAAATGCCCTTTGTGATGGAGCTTCCACCCTATCGTATGCCCACTGGCAAAGCCATTTTCAAGCAAACATGGTTCAAAGGACGTCAGTATATACAAAAAATGGGAACGATCATTCTTGTTGCTTCTATCATCATTTGGGCGCTAGGATACCTTCCTTTGGGACGTGACATAGATCGCGTTTATGAAGAAAAAATTGCACAGGCAGAAGCTCAATACGAAAGTAAACTAATTGATCTTGAAGATGATGCAGCAATAACGACACTAAAAGAACAAACGCACGCACAAATTCTTCAACTGGAATTTGAACAACAAAGCAGAAAACAAGAAAACTCTATCATTGGTCGCATTGGTAAATTCATCGAACCCAGCATTCAACCTTTGGGCTTCGATTGGAAAATGGGTGTGAGCTTGCTGGCCGGAATGGCAGCAAAAGAAATTGTGATTTCTACGATGGGAGTTTTATATCAAACCGGCCCGGAAGATGAACCTACTGAAAGCCTGATCAGTAAACTGCAGGATGACACTTATACTTCAGGCTCAAAAACAGGACAAAAAGTAATGCGACCTTTGGTTGCCCTGTCATTTCTTGTTTTCGTTTTGATCTACTTTCCCTGTGTTGCAGTTTTTGCTGCCATCAAAAAGGAATCCGGCGCCTGGAAATGGCCTCTATTCACCTCATTCTACACAACAAGCCTCGCCTGGCTGGCAGCTTTCGCTGTTTATCAGGTTGGCATACTGCTTGGGTATTAAGCATCTTTTAATTATTGCCTTTTTGATCTGGTTACCTTATCAATTAGCGATCCTGAAAGATTACAAATCTACTTCGGTGTGTACAGATAAGATACTACTACTTAAAAATCTTTTGATTTTCTAAAATAATTTCCGTCTGAACTGTCAATCGAATCAATTAATATGTAAATTTGGATATGGATTTGGTAATTATTGCTGAAAATAAGCAACTTACCAATAAACAAATCAACAAAACATGGTTTATGTGATGGTTTTTAACTTAATCATTCACGAAAGTTATCATGAACAGCAAAATTGCTGTGGCATAACTTATTATAAAAAACAAACAAATCAGTTCGTAAAGCTCTCGCATATTTTGTTTTCGTTTCGTATCAGTTTATTGGTTATTATTATTCCATCATCTATTTACCAAATTTAATTCCGCATTCATAATTAACTAAAAACTAAAACGCTATGAAATTAGTCAAAGAATTCAAAGCATTTGCTATGCGCGGTAATGTTGTCGACATGGCAGTAGGTATCATCATTGGCGGGGCATTTGGAAAAATTGTTTCGTCATTTGTTGCTGATGTCATCATGCCACCAATCGGATTATTAATTGGAGGCGTAGATTTCGCTGATCTTCAGTTAGTTTTAAAAGAAGGCATCCCGGCACAACTTGATGCAGCCGGAAATGTTTTAACCGAATTAGTTCCTGCTGTTACAATCAATTACGGCAACTTCATCATGGTAGTTATTGACTTTCTGATTATCGCTTTTGCTATTTTCATGGTAATCAAAGCTATGAATGCAGCCAAAAAGAAAGAAGAAGCCGCTCCTGCAGCTCCGCCTGCACCTCCGGTACCTACAAAGGAAGAAGTCTTATTAACTGAAATCAGAGACCTGCTTAAAAACAAATAATTGAACGATTATCTCAGTAAGGTTTTGCCACTTAATCACTTATTGTTTTCAAAAAAAATGTTTTACTGATATTTTGAAGTTTTATTTTGCGGTGTAATTAAGCTTAAAAAAGGATAATTGCACCGCTTTTTTTGCCTTTACCACGCCTTGGATTTCTGATTATTGCTTTGCTCAATTTTTTCTATTCAAAAAAATGAATGCCAGGAAAGGTCAAAGGAGCTCAAGTTCTTTCCATTACAAGAACTCCACAATACGATAGTTACCTATTCTTAAGGATAAAGACTGTAGCAAAATCTATTTTTGTGGCATAAAAAAAACTGCTACTTTTGTATAGGTAAATCTGAATAATAAAGACCGGCATTATGAAGGTAATCGACAAGGAAGCATTTCTGGATACTTTTCAGTATTTCGACAAACCGATTGTAATTGAAATTATAGATATTTTTATCAACGAGCAGCCCGAAAGAATTGAAAGGATCGAAAATGCCATCAATAATAAAGATTTTGACACTTTAAAGTTTGATGCACACAGCCTCAAGGGAGTAATTGCCAATTTTGTAGCCGAAAAACCTCATCAGCTCGCCAGAACAATGGAAATGAAAGGCACAGAAAAAGACGATTCTGAACTTGAAAGTCTCCTCGAAAACCTTAAAACTGCCACACTCGAACTGGTTGACGACCTTAGGGAATTACGTCAGGAATTTGAGGAATAATTATTTACGTCGATCAAGCCTGTTCAATCCTTCCACTGCTAGCGGATAATTAGTTTGCTTTTCGAGTACTTTTTCATAGATGTCCCGCGCTGTCACGTACTGTTCCATTTCTTCCAGTGTCCGGCCTTTGTTGTATAAGGCATCCACATAATCCGGATCAATAGAGAGCGCAGCATCAAAATATGAAATGGCCTGCTCATAATCCTGCAGATAAACCAGATTCACATAACCAAGGTTGTAAATAAAACGACTGTTATCGGGTTGCATCATCAGCAGCGTATCATAATGAGCGATAGCTTCTTCCACACCATCGTGATCTTGAAGATAGAGCGCCAATTGGTATCGCGCCACAACGGAAGCAGGAAATCGTTGAATAGCATCTTCCAGAAAATCAACAGCCAGCGGATTGTGTTGAGCAGTATAAACCACACCAATTTGGTAAAGTGCTTCAAAGAAATTTTCGTCCTGATCGCGGGCAATCATGAAATTTTTCATGGCGGATACAGTATCTTCTTTAGCCAAAAAAATCATACCTCTTACATAATAAGCTTCGGGATTTTGACTTCCCATTGCCAAAGCTTTATCAGTGTAACCAAGCGCCAGATTCAGTTTGCGTTGCAACAAATGAAGCTCGGCAAGTTTAATTTGCGGACGCGGGTCATTGGGGGCTATTTCAACTGCCTTATTTAGCGTTTTAGTCACGCTTTCCGCTTGTCCCATTCCGTAATAGATTTCGGCAAGCGTTAAATAAGCCTCCAATAGTTGATTATTAAGACTTAAAGCCTGATTAATATCCCGCAAAGCCCTGTCAATGCGGTCTTGCTGCAAATACAGCTGTGCTCGCTCAACAAACAAATCGGCATTGGTACTGTCAGCAGTAATTCTTTGGTTAAGATCAACAAGCGGATCTATCTGTTGCTCAGTTGAACCAGATTTTTCTTTTGTTTGTTGCTCAGACTTTGTGGTTTCATTTTGGCAGGAAACCAACAAAAAACCTGCAAATACAAATAAAGCTATGAATCGATATAGCATAAAAATAAATTTAATCCAGGCCTTAAGATAAAAGCCTGGAGATTAAAAAATTAATTGTCAGCCAAAAAATTACTCAGCAACTGTACTAAGCGCTAACCTGATTTTTTGTTCCAGTTCAGCTGCCAGTTCCGGATTTTCTTCAATGAGTGTTTTCACGGCATCACGTCCCTGTCCAAGTCGTGTTTCGCCATAACTAAACCATGATCCACTCTTCTTAACAATACCGTGATCAACGCCCAGGTCGATGATTTCGCCTATGCGAGAAATTCCTACGCCAAACACAATATCGAATTCAGCCTTACGGAATGGTGGTGCGACTTTGTTTTTAACCACCTTAACACGAACACGGTTTCCGGTTGCATTTTCGCCATCTTTGATCTGACTGATCTTACGGATATCAAGACGCACCGAACTGTAAAACTTAAGCGCATTACCACCCGTTGTTGTTTCAGGGTTACCAAACATCACGCCGATCTTATCCCTCAGTTGGTTGATAAAGATACAAATAGCACCTGTTTTACTAATTGTAGCGGTAAGCTTACGCAAAGCCTGCGACATCAAACGTGCCTGCAAACCCATTTTGCTATCGCCCATCTCACCTTCTATCTCACTTTTAGGCGTAAGTGCTGCCACAGAGTCAATTACTATGACATCGATAGCTCCTGAACGAATAAGATTCTCTGCTATTTCAAGCGCTTGCTCACCATGGTCAGGCTGCGAAATCAGCAGGTTCTGAATGTCAACACCCAGCTTTTGGGCATAAAATCGATCAAAAGCATGCTCCGCATCAATAAAAGCTGCAATACCTCCGGCTTTCTGCGCTTCGGCAATGGCATGCAGTGCAAGTGTTGTTTTTCCGGAACTCTCAGGACCATAAATTTCTACTACGCGGCCTTTGGGCAAACCTCCAATTCCCAGCGCTGCATCCAGGGCGATCGATCCAGTGGAAATACTTTCAATACTTTCGATGGCACTATCGCCGAGCTTCATGATACTGCCCTTGCCATAGTTTTTCTCAATATTACCCAGTGTGGCTTCCAGGGCTTTAAGTTTCTCCAGCTTGACTTTGTCAGCGTTTTCTTTTGCTTTTTCTGATGTCATTATTATTTAGTATTAGTTATACAATTTAAAAATCTGATTGGTATGATCGTCTGTTTTTACCTTTTTGATCACTTCCTCAACAACACCTTCCTCGTTGATAATGAAAGTAGTGCGCAGCAGACCTTCGTATTTTTTCCCATACATATTCTTTTCTCCCCATGCACCATAAGCTTTGATAATTTCGAGCTCAGGATCAGGAAGCAAGGGAAAAGGTAAATCAAATTTGGTCGCAAAATTCTGGTGC
>JAGYNM010000004.1 GCA_018399335.1 Bacteroidales bacterium
CCTTTTCCTTCAGGGGAAATGATGTGGTGCGTGAAGCTATTCATGCAGTTTTTCTGTATCATGCCATCAAAGCCGGGATGGATATGGGAATCGTAAACCCGGGAATGTTGCAGATTTACGATGAAATTGACCCCGAACTGTTGCGCCTCAGCGAAGATTTGGTTCTCAACCGAAATCCAGATGCCACAGAACAACTGCTGAATTTTGCAGAAAACTACACAAAAACTGTAGAAAAAGGAGAAAAAGTTGACACATGGAGAGACCTTCCGCTCAGCGAACGCATCAAACATGCACTGATTAAAGGAAATGCTGATCATATTGAAGAAGACGTCCTACTTGTAAGAACTGACTTTCCGCGAGCATTGGATGTGATTGAAGGGCCATTAATGGATGGAATGAATGTGGTGGGTGAACTTTTCGGCGACGGCCGGATGTTTTTGCCGCAGGTCGTAAAAAGTGCCCGTGTAATGAAAAAAGCAGTAGCAGTGTTGCTGCCTTATATTGAAGCAGAAAAAACCAGCGTCAGCAGCTCGGCCGGCAAAGTGCTGCTGGCCACTGTGAAAGGCGATGTTCACGATATTGGTAAAAACATTGTGGGCGTGGTTTTGGGCTGCAATAATTATGAAGTGATCGACCTTGGCGTGATGGTTCCGGCGGAAAAAATATTGGAAACAGCCATTCGGGAAAACGTTGATATTATTGGACTTAGTGGTTTGATAACGCCTTCGCTGGAAGAAATGACACATGTAGCTGCCGAAATGAAACGCCGGAAAATAACAATTCCCTTACTCATTGGAGGAGCCACCACTTCGGAAGTGCATACCGCTGTGAAAATAGCTCCTGCTTATGACGAACCGGTAATTCATGTGAGAGATGCCTCCAAAGTTACACAGGTTATTGGTCAATTACTTGGAAATGAATCCAAAAAACAGGCTTACCAGCTGGAAATCAATGAGCGTTATGAAAGCTTGAGACAGAAATACCAGCAATCAAAAACAGGAGATTCCTACATAAGTCTTGAAGCTGCCAGAGCCAACTGTTTTAAAGGGGAATTTTCTGAACAAACCATTAAGAAACCATTAAACTTAGGAGTAACGGTATTTGAAGATTTAGATTTGAACCTGTTAAAACCCTATATCGACTGGACTTTCTTTTTCCATTCCTGGCGTTTGAATGGCAAATATCCGCAAATTTTTGATGATCCTTTAAAGGGTGAAGAAGCCCGAAAGCTTTTCGATGATGCACAACAACTGCTTGATCATATCATTGAAAACAAACTGCTCAAGGCAAAAGGTGTGGCTGGTATCTTTCCGGCAAATGCAGCGGGAGATGGCATTCGGGTATTTAACCCGGAAAATAAAACAGTAGAATTGACCCGTTTTGAATTTCTGCGCAACCAGCAACTTAAAGAGAAAGATTATCCCAATCTTTGTCTTTCAGATTTTGTAGCGCCTGAAAACACCAGCCTAACAGACTATATCGGAGGCTTTGTTGTAACTGCAGGACATGGAACCCAGGAACTTGTAGATCATTTTGAATCGCAAAATGATGATTACAATGCCATTATGGCCAAAATCCTTTCAGATCGCCTTGCCGAAGCTTTTGCTGAATACCTGCATGTTTTGGTTAGACAGGAAATATGGGCTTATGCTCCGGATGAAAAACTTGGCATCAACGAGCTGCTAAAAGAAAACTATCAAGGTATAAGGCCAGCTCCTGGATATCCCGCTTGTCCTGAACACTCCGAGAAAAGAAAGCTTTTCGATTTGCTCGAAGCTGAAAAACACACAGGTGTTTCGCTTACCGAAAATTTTGCTATGCATCCGGCTGCTGCTGTGAGCGGGTTTTATTTCGCATATCCTGATTCACAATATTTTAATGTAGGAAAAATCAGCAAAGATCAGATTGAAGACTACAGCAAACGTATTAGTATGTCAATTGCTGAAACTGAAAGACTCTTAAACGCAAACCTCAACTACTAAGCCATGCAAGAACTACCCAGCGTTACTTCACAAATTGCAAAGTCGGACAAAACTTTGTTTTCATTTGAAATTTTGCCTCCCCTTAAAGGCCAGCATTTCGAGCATATCCAGCAAGCCGTGGAGCCACTTATGGATTTCAAACCTGCGTTTGTAAATGTTACTTATCATCAGGAAGAATTTGAATACAAACAACTGGCGAACGGATTGCTTGAAAAGAAAACTGTTCGCAAACGCCCCGGAACCGTTGGCATTGCAGCTGCATTGATGTATCGTTACCATGCCAATGTAGTGCCACATATTATCTGCGGAGGCTTTACCCGTGAGGAAACTGAAAATGCCTTGATTGATTTACATTTTCTTGGTGTTAAAAACCTATTAGTTGTTAGAGGAGATCCGCAAGCTTCTGTAAAATATTTTCAGGCAGAACCTGGCGGTCATTCCCATGCACTTGATTTGGTAAAACAAGTTCAGAACCTTAATCAGGGAAAATACCTGGAAGAAGATTTACTAAATTCGACACCAACCAATTTCTGTATAGGCGTTGCCGGTTATCCTGAAAAACATATGGAATCGCCCAATCTGGAAAGCGATCTGCAACATTTGAAAGCCAAAATTGATGCTGGTGCCGCCTACATTGTCACACAAATGTTTTTTGACAACCAGAAATATTTCAACTTCGTAGAGCGTTGTCGTGCTGCTGGTATCGATGTGCCAATAATTGCAGGAATCAAACCTGTTTCAGTGCTATCGCATCTGCATAAATTGCCCCAAACTTTTCATATCGATCTGCCCGAACCTTTGGTGAAAGAACTAAAACACTGTAAAAACAATCAAGCAGTGCGTGAGTTGGGCGTTGAATGGGCGGTTATGCAAGCTAAAGAACTTATTCAGAAAAAAACTCCGGTATTACATTTTTACACTATGGGAAGGTCAGACAATATAAAAAAAATTGCCGAAACAGTTTTCTGACAAACAGGTGATTACAAAAGAATCTTCTCATTTCATACACTTTTTGGATATTATTGACAAACGGTATTTGGTGATTTATCTTTACACTGGATTTTAAATTGATCACCAATAACCAAAACCATGAAAACAAAACTATTTGTAATGTTATGCATTGCAGGTTTAACATTATTGTCTGCAAACCTTAAATCACAAATCTTTTCAGAGCGCTATTTTAACAGTTTCGACAATTCCTCGGATGCAGATGGCTGGTTTTTTACCAGCACTGCTGCCACTATATCTGTGGCCAACAGTCAACTAATTATTGATTCGCCTCATGAAGACTATTTTCAGATTCTCACACCACTTGGAGCAATTCAAGGTGATTTTTCCTTTAAACTAAGCGTTGGACAAAATGCTGAAGTACAGCTCGGTTTTATGGGCATCGCAGGCTTCAAATCGATTCTGGGTCTGATGGGAGATGAAAACGGCATTTCGGTTGTTTATACTTACGACATCGAATCTTACACCGAGCCTGAGCTTACTGAGCTTTTTAGCATTCCTGACCCTGCTACGGATATCAACAACATAGCTATTGAAACCATGCAAATTGGAAACGATCTGATGGTATACCTCTTTATTAATGATGAATTGTTCCAAAGTGGAACTATTGTTTCAGTTGATCCGGACTTGCTTTATGGTCAATTGGTTCTTGGATTTGGCGCTGAAGATGACGACCCGATTTATCTTCCAATTACTGAAGTGGACATTCAATATACCCCTTATCGAACGGATAAAGCTTTATTCACTGACACTTTTAACAATACCAATTCGCCCTGGTTCAGGTTTGGTGATTATGACGATTTAGCTGAATCACTATTTATCAACAATGGCAAACTCAATTTTCTCTATTCAGGCGATCCTGATTCCCAACTTATGGCACTTTCACCAATTGGCGCAGTGAGGGATTTTACCATTGATATTGATGCAGGAGGAACAGATATGAACGGAACTGGAAGCTTCGGAAGAATCTTTGATTCAAAACACTATATCACTGTCTGGTACGAAGATGATGAAGTTTATCTAGGTTATGCCAATGGATCGCCGGAACCTCAGATAATAAGTTCTACTGATGTAGATATGGATAATGTGACCAACATTAAATATAGTGTATCGCAAATAGGAAATGACCTGTTAATGACAGTAGTCCATAATAATCAATTCGTCATAGACGGAACAATTAGTAACGCACCCGCCAGATTACTTACTGGTCAAATCACTGTGGGATACGAACTGGCCAGCGAACTCAATGTTTGGTTTGATGAAGTAAGACTTCAATACGAAAAATTGATTGTGAGCACTGAGGAAAATTCTGAAAACCTTAATAAACCAATTGTTTTCAAAACATGCCAAACCCTTGTTCTGATTATGCTGGCTTCGCCACCAAATTAAGGTGCCCGCAATTCAATCATAAATTAGTTTGTTCTATTCGAATGCCGAAAGGTCAAAGGTTTATACAGAAAAAATCCTTGACCAGAGGCGCACAGCTGATACAATCAGACTAAACGCTCAGCGACTTAAAAATGGTGTGTGTATTATTATCTCATTCTGACTTCGAAGGTTTTATAGATAATAGTCATAAAGCTTGCATTACATTGTGCATTCAAACAGCAACGCTATTCGTGATTTTGCAGAAAGATAAATATTTGGGAGCAAAAAATGTCATCCCCTGATTGATGAGTAATGTATTTTCATTAAGGTTCAAACAACATGAACTTTTGTAATTAATTCAAAGCTTATGTCTATTTCTAATAACTTAGCTCTTCAAGGAAAAAATTGCCCAATTTGATTGACCTGATAAACCTACTGATAACGAGATCATCACGCTTGCTAATAGGCACAAAAGCGGGGAGTTGATTTCTTTTTGTTGGCGGTAGCATCATACTAATGATAACACTGAGATGGTTGTATTAAGCTTTAAACATACACTGACATTTCCGGTTATTATTTTCGAGCAATTCATTGCAGCTCAGCAAGAAAGCAGATGCCTTTCTGTTTTTGAGCCTGATTTCAAATCTAAATCTACTAATAAGCCGGCATGTCACATATCGGCGCCTTATCTGAAACTTGCTGGCCTCGAAGTAATTTCAACAAACTATATCTCATCGACAACCCAGAAAAACCCACCACAGTTAGTATGGTAACGTGCCCTCAGAAATGCCGTCTGATAAAAATGATGTTACTTTACGGCTATGGCGGGCGAAATGCTAGAGCATGAAAATGATTTTTATGGATGCCGGTTCTGGAGGCACCTATATTCTCCATTTTCAAAGCAAATGATTGCAGCAGTTAAAGGTAGCATCGATGTGCCGCTGATTATTGGTGGTGGATTAAAAACCCTGAAATGGCTGCAAAATCTGCCCAAGCGGTGCAAGATATCGCGTAAACCGAGTAAATTCCGCTGGAAAAAACCAGAACTTCTTGCTTTACCTTTACCGATGCTGTTCATCAGGCTAAATCAGTAATTAAGCTGCCCATTCTTTCTTTTCAATGCAAACCTGAATTTCCTTAATTTGCAGCCTCATTAATCTTTCATTTTCACTATGAAAAAAAATTACAACTCGTTTTCTTGCTTTTCTTCGCATGGAATACCTTATTTGTTGCTGCCTCAGGACAAAAGTACGAAGATCAGATGCTGCCTGGATGAACGGCTTTATTTCCGGAACGCATTCAATAATTGAAATGGTTTTGGCAATACAGATTAATACCAGCATTTTGAAAAAGATACTGTGGCTTACTGAAGCCAAAATCAGAAAAAAGAAGAGGTGCTGCTTACGCTTAATGGACTCAACACTGGCTTCCAAAGGCATGATTTCAGGCAGTTTGAAACGCTTTCCTGCAATCAATTGGCTGGACGATGGAAGTGGTTGGTTTTTTGATCAGGATAAGCTTTTTCAGCTAACTGCAGATTTCGGGAAGTTGAATCACATTACAACTTACCCAAAAGAAGCTGAAAATAAGTCAGTTTTTACCCCAGATTTGCATACTGCATACACCATAAATAATAATCTGTATTTGGCAGTTGGCGACGAACATATTCAACTAACAAAAGAGCCTGAGGGCATTGTGAGCGGTCAATCGGTCCACCGAAATGAGTTTGGTATCAGTGGTGGCATTTTCTGGTCGAAAGATGGAAGCAAAATTGCTTTTTATCAAATGGATGAGCGCATGGTAACCAATTATCCGCTTGTAGATATCGAAGAACGCATCGCTACGATCAAAAATGAGCCCTATCCGATGGCAGGCATGAAAAGCCACGAGGTGAAATTGCTGATTTACGATTTGAATTCAAAAAACACCATTACCATTCAAACAGGTGAACCAGCCGAACAATACCTCACCGCAATTAGCTGGCATCCTTCAGGCGATAAAATTTATATCGGCATCCTGAATCGCGAACAAAACCACCTGAAGTTCAATGCCTATCAAACCAGTGATGGCAGCATGATAAACACGCTTTTTGAAGAAAAAGATCCGCAATATGTCGAACCACAGTTTCCGGCCTTTTTCCTGCCAAATAACACTAATCAGTTTATCTGGCTTAGCGAAAGAAATGGTTTCCGACATATGTACCTCTATTCAACCGAAGGTGAGCTTATTAAACAAATGACAAATGGTGAATGGATGATCACTTCCGAACCCGTATTTGATCAGTCAGGAAAAAATATTTATTTCAGTTCAACAGCTGAAAGCCCGCTTGAAAGACATTTTTACAAACTCAATTTGAAAAATGGCAAAACAACACATCTGACTCCAATGGCCGGTGTGCACAGCGTTTCAGTTTCCAAAAGCGGAAAATACCTTATCGACACATACAGTAATCTTGAAATTTCCCGAAAAATAATTCTTGCTGACGGTAACGGAAAAAGCATCAGAACCTTACTCGAATCCAAAGATCCGCTGAAAGATTATCAATTGGGCAAAACACAAATTCTGGAACTGAAAGCAGAAGACGGAACCACACTTTTTGCCCGTATGATTACACCACCCAATCTTGACAGCACAAAAAAATATCCGGTGATTGTTTATGTTTACGGAGGACCTCATGCTCAATTGATTACCAATAGCTGGCTGGGAGGAGCAAATTTCTACCTGAATTATCTGGCTCAGCAAGGCTATGTGGTTTTTACACTTGATAATCGTGGTTCTGCCAATCGGGGCGCTGAGTTCGAACAAATCATTCATCGCCAACTGGGAAATATTGAACGTCAGGATCAAATGACCGGAATTGCGTTTCTTAAAACGCTACCTTTTGTTGATCCTGATCGCATTGGTGTTGACGGATGGAGTTATGGCGGCTTCATGTCAATAGGCTTGAAACTGCATCATCCAGAAATCTTTAAAGTTGCAGTAGCAGGCGGTCCGGTGACAGATTGGAAATATTATGAAATTATGTACGGCGAGCGCTATATGGACACTCCCGACGAAAACCCCGAAGGATACGAATCGGCTAATCTGGTTAAGAAAGTTAATCAGCTGGACGGAAAACTGCTGATCATCCACGGAACAAGCGATCCGGTGGTTGTTTGGCAACATAGTTTGGCATTTCTCAAAGCATCTGTAGATGAGGGTGTGCTGGTTGATTATTTTGTTTATCCCGGCCACGAACACAATGTGAGAGGAAAAGATCGTGCTCATTTGATTAAAATGATTTCAACTTACTTTAATGAAAACTTATAATCATTAGATAGACTTTTTCCGCATTTTGGAATTTTATCTAATTATGACACAAGCACACCAGAAGTTAATTTATTTAATTCTCTGTATTTCTGTCAATTAGCTTTTTGGCATGTTAACTGTTATATACAGTATAAGTATATTTATCCAGAAATGGAGGTTAACATGTTAGAAAAAAAACACATACTGGTAGTTGATGATCTTAAAGTAAATTTTTTACTCATCAAAGCCATGCTTTTACGAAACGGTTTGCAAGTTACATGGGCTGATAATGGCTATAAAGCCATCGACATTGTGAAACAGGAGCATGATATTAGTGCTGTGCTTATGGACTATAATATGCCTGGAATAGACGGTTTGGAAACCACTATTGCCATAAAATCGCTCAGACCCGAACTCAAAGTAATCTCTCACAGCACATTTACCGATACCTCATCTTTTGACAGAAAAAATGCCCCATTTGATGATTATTTGCCTAAACCCATAAATTGTAACCAGTTAATATTATTGCTCGAAAAACACCTCGCTTAAAAATCTGAGCTAACAATTTTTTATTCTCAAAAAGCTTTGCTAATTTTGTTGCACTCCAATCCTTGATAAAGCCTGGATTAATTGCACCTGCATGAAAATAAAAATTGCCAGATTTTTGCTGTTGTTTATGCTGTTTGCAGTGCAGGAAATCCTTCAGGCACAAGCCGATAGTCATTTACTTGCTGACAGCCTGCGCATGCAACTCGAAAAAACTGAAGGCAGCGCAAAGCTACAGGTTTACAAGGCCCTAATCAAAAGCTTACGAAATATTGATCCGGCGATTGGAATTGATTATGCCCGCGAAGCGATACCCCTGGCTGAAACGCTTGGCGCTAAAAAACTAAAAGCTGAAATCAGAAACGAAGAAGCCGTCTGTTACCGCAAACTGCACATCTACGAAAAGGCATATTCGCTTCACCTGGAATCCCTGCAAGATTTCAAGCAGATGGAAGACAGTTCGGGCATTGCTTTTACACTGGCCAACATCGGACACGTTTATTTCTTTTACAAAGATTACGAACAAGCTATTAAATATCACATAGACGCCTTGGTAATTAAGGAGTTTTTAAATGATGAACCCCAAATAGCTTATTCACAGAATGCGCTGGGAATGGTTTTCCTCGAAATGGAAAATTACGCCCGGGCGCTCGACTTTTTTATTGCTGCGCTCAATATTCAGGAAAAATATGATCTGCCGGCTGAAACTGCAAACACTAAAGCAAACTTGGCGAAAGTTATGTTTAAGCTTAAACGCTATGACGATGCCATTAGCTATTTAAAAGAAGTCGAATCCGTTTATATTCAAGCTAAGGCTAATTATGGCCTCAGTCAGGTTTATAACCAGATGGCTGATTACCTTGTTGAACAAAAAAAGTTTGTTGAGGCTCAAGAATACCTCAACAAAGCTCAAACCCTGGCCGAGAAAACAGGCGACATAACTGTGTTGCTGTTTAATTATGCTACACGCCAAAAAATTGCCCACGCACAGCAGAATTATCAGGAAGCCTATAATTATTTAATGATTGCCAACGAGTTAAGAGACTCATTGATGAATGAGCGCAGGCATCACGAAATGTCAGAAATCAGGATTCGATACGAATCCAAGCGACTTGATGATGAAAATGAAATTTTACGCCTGCAACTCTCGCAACAATCACTCAGAACACGTTACATCATTTTTGCATTGCTTGCCGTCCTGTCGATCCTGATTATTTTTGTGCTGATAACCATTGTTCGGCGTAATCGGCGCAAAAGCCGCCTGCTCGAAATTACCAATCTTGAACTAGAAAAACGCGTTCAAGAACGAACACAAGAACTTAAAAAGCAAGTTGATGCGCTGGATCGCACCTTCCGTTCGCTAAAGCAAAGCGAAGAGAAATTCAGGAAAATAAGTGACACTTCTCCACTTGGCATTGCTGTGACTAACCCGCAAGGCAACATAGTTTTCATCAACCAAACGCTCCCCGAAATCCTTGGACTTTCGCAGCAAGTGCTCACAGATGGATCGTGGTTCAGGCATATTCTGCTCGAAGACCGTAACAAAATGGACATCCTCTGGCAAAATGCTCACCGGGCTAAAGAGGGCGTTTTTGAAGCTGATTTCAGGCTCCGCCTCGATCAGGAAATTCGCTTCATCCATTTCAAAGCAGCCACCATGTTCCTCGAAGATGAATTTGCAGGTATTGTGAGTGTTTTTGAAAATGTTACTCAACGCAAAAGCTTTGAAAACGAACTTGTTGAAGCCAAAAATAAAGCCGAAGACTCCGATCGGCTCAAGTCGGCATTTCTGGCCAATATGAGCCACGAAATCAGAACTCCAATGAACGCCATTTTAGGCTTTTCCGACCTGCTTTCGACGGATGAATACAGCCCTGAAGAAAAAATGGAATTCATCGAAATGATCAAATCAAGCGGAAGATTGCTGCTGAATCTGATCAACGATATCATTGATATTTCAAAGATTGAAGCCGGTGAGCTTAAAATCCAACCTTCCGAATTCAGACTTCTTGAGCTGATGGAAGAAATGTCGCAGGGCTTCCGGCAGCAAATGGACAGAAATGGTAAATCTCATGTGAAGCTATTGCTCACGCATCAGGAGGAATTAAAAACTGCTTTAATTACAACCGACCGATTGCGATTACAACAAATTATGACCAATTTGCTGAGTAATGCCATGAAATTTACGCCGGAAGGTGAGATTGAGTTTGGTGCTTTGGCAATTAATAATTCCTATGAATTTTTTGTAAGAGACACTGGGATTGGCATTCCTGAGCATAAACTTGAGGTTGTTTTTGAGCGCTTCAGGCAGGCCGACGATTCACACACCCGTCTTTTTGGAGGCACTGGTTTGGGCCTTGCGATTACCAAACACCTTATTGAATTACTCAACGGTAAAATATGGGTTGAATCGCAGGAGGGAAAAGGAACCGCGTTTTATTTTACACTGCCTTCCGGCTCCGATTCACACTCCAAAATTGTTCCTTCAAAAAACGTAAATTCATCCCTTCCCGATTTTGAGGGCAAAACGATACTTGTTGCAGAAGATGTTGATACGAATTTCTTCCTGATCAAGACGATGCTCAATAAATTGAATTTAAATGTTTTACACGCATCCAATGGTTTGATTGCACTCGATATGGCGGTGGAACATCAACCCGATCTGATCATTATGGATATTCAAATGCCGGAGATGGACGGAAGTGAAGCTTTTGAGCAAATCAGGCATCAACATTTAAAAATGCCCATCATCGCAATCACTGCTTTTGCCATGCTTGGCGAAGAAAAACAATACCTTGATTTGGGCTTTGACGCTTACTTAAGCAAACCTCTTAGCCTGGATAAACTAGTAGATTTGCTGGTTGTTTTTCTGCAACCTAAAAATCCTGAATAAAATTCAGCTTCCCCAGCACCGATTTCCTTTGTAATTTAGCCACAAAAACAGGCTTAAATGGAGCGTAACCTGCTCGATAATAAAATTGAATTCCTCAAAGGTGTTGGCCCCAAAAGGGCTGAATTGCTAAATAAAGAACTCGACATTTATACTTTTGGCGATCTGCTTTTTCATATCCCCTTTCGCTACATCGATAAAAGTCAGGTTCACAAAATTAGTGATATCAACAGTGATCAGGTTTATTATCAACTGATCGGACAAGTAACACAAATGCAGTCGCATGGCAAACAGCGTGTTACTCGCATTTCGGCCAACTTCACCGACGACAGCGGCAGCATAGAACTGGTTTGGTTTAAAGGCTTAAAATGGATCAAAACCCGCTTTGAACCGGGCAAAAAATATGTGCTTTTTGGCAAGGCTTCCATCTTTAACAATCAATTCAATTTTGTTCATCCGGATATCGAAGATTATCAGCCGGATATCATTCCGGTAGGAGAAAGTCTCGAAGGCGTTTACAGCACCACCGATAAGCTGAAAAACAATGGATTGGGGAGCAAACAGCTTGCCAAACTCATTAAAAACCTCCTGGGCCAGCTCAGCCAAACCATTCCCGAAAACCTTTCAAAAAGCATTTTGGAAAAACATCGCCTGATGGACAGAAACCAGGCCTTGCATCAGATACATCTTCCGCGTAATCAAAAAGACTTACAGGCAGCAACCTTGCGACTCAAATTTGAAGAGTACTTCTTTATGCAGCTAAATATGCTGCTTCGCAAACGAAAACGAGAGGCCTTTTCAAAAGGTGTTGTCTTTCAAAAAGTTGGAACACTCGTAAACCTGTTTTACGAACATTACCTGCCATTTTCATTAACCAACGCCCAAAAAAAGGTAATCCGTGAAATCAGACACGATCTGGGATCTGGTCATCAAATGAATCGTCTTTTGCAGGGTGATGTTGGCAGCGGAAAAACCATCGTAGCCCTTATGGTTATGCTCATTGCGCTGGATAATGGGTATCAGGCTGCCTTGATGGCTCCAACTGAGATTTTAGCCACGCAACATTTTCATTCTCTCAGGGAATTGCTATCAGATATGCCGGTTAAAATTGCATTGTTAACTGGCTCTACCAAAGCACGTGATCGCAAGCCAATCCATGAAGGCCTCGAAGACGGGAGTCTGCAAATCATTATCGGCACTCACGCACTGATCGAAGAAAAGGTAAAATTCAGGCAATTGGCTTTAACGATCATTGATGAGCAACATCGTTTTGGTGTTGCACAACGGGCAAGATTTTGGGAGAAAACTACTGATCCTCCACATATGCTCGTAATGACAGCCACACCGATACCACGCACCCTGGCCATGACGCAATACGGCGATCTGGATATTTCAGTAATTGATGAGCTTCCTCCAGGACGAAAACCTGTAAAAACCATCCACCTTTATCAAAGTCAAAGGCTGCGTTTGATCAGTTTTATGAAAAAACAAATCGCTGAAGGCAGACAGATTTACATCGTTTATCCACTCATTAAAGAATCTGAAAAGCTAGATTTGATTCACCTACAGGAAGGATACGAAAGCCTGCTCCGCGATTTTCCCGAACCTCACTACCGCATTTGTGTTGTTCACGGACAAATGAAAGCAGAGGATAAGGAATTTGAAATGCAACGCTTTGTTAAAGGGCAGGCGCATATCATGGTAGCTACCACAGTGATAGAAGTTGGTGTGAATATCCCAAATGCCAGCGTGATGGTTATCGAACATGCTGACCGTTTTGGTTTGTCGCAGCTACATCAGCTAAGAGGCAGAGTGGGAAGAGGAGCAGATCAGTCGTATTGCATTTTGATGACTGATTTTAAACTTTCGGCCGACGGACGCAAACGCATGTCAACTATGGTACGCACAACCGATGGCTTTGAAATTGCTGCAGTTGATCTGGAATTAAGAGGCCCCGGCGAAACACAGGGCACACGACAATCAGGTCCTGTGGGATTAAAAATTGGTAATCTGATCAGAGACGAAAAACTCATTAAACACGTTAGAGCTGTGGTAAGCCAAATTTTGGATGATGACCCGCGTTTGATGAAACCGGAAAACCATAACACAAAAGCATTTTTTATCTCTCAATTCAGGCAAAGCTTCGATTGGGGTCAGATTGGTTGAGCATCAAAGAAAATCCTGCCTAATGCATTATCATAATACATGACAGATTGACATAAATTCGTACTTTTGTAACCTAAAATAATCTGACAAACCGAAACATGCCAGACAACGAAAACATCTGGTCTTAACAATTAGCTGAAATCCATGAAGATATCCTACAACTGGCTCAAACAGTATATTAATTGCGACCTCCCTGCTGAGGAAGTGGCACATGTATTAACCGCAACAGGATTGGAAGTTGAAGACATCATCCCCTTCGAATCCATTAAAGGAAGCCTAAAAGGCATCGTTACAGGAGAAGTTTTAAGCTGCACGCAGCATCCCAATGCCGACAGACTCAGCCTAACAACTGTTAATGTTGGCCATGAAACCCCCTTAGCTATCGTTTGCGGCGCTCCCAATGTTGCTGCCGGTCAAAAAGTACTCATTGCCACCATTGGCACAACACTTTACAGTGGCGAAAACGCTTTCGAGATTAAAAAAAGTAAAATTCGCGGTGAGGTTTCTGAAGGAATGATTTGTGCCGAAGATGAGCTTGGCCTGGGAACCTCCCACGATGGCATTATGGTGCTGCCTGCCGACACACCAATTGGCATTCCTGCTTCCACTATTTATGAAGTTGAAGAAGATGTGGTATTCGAGATCGGCCTCACTCCCAATCGATCAGATGCCATGTCGCATATCGGTGTTGCAAGGGATTTAGCCGCAGCGCTCAACCATCGCGAAGGCAAGAAGAAATACAAACTTCAAATGCCTCATGTTGATGACTTTTCAACAGATAATCACGATCTTGACATCTCTATTGAAGTTGAAAACCCTGAGGCCTGCCCACGTTATTCCGGAGCCACCCTGAGTGGTCTCAGTGTTGGCCCTTCACCCGAATGGATGCAAAACAGGTTGAAAGCAATTGGCGTAAGACCGATTAACAACATTGTTGACATTACCAATTATGTGCTGTTTGAAACCGGCCAACCTCTTCATGCTTTTGATGCACAAGCCGTTACAGCAAACAAAATTATTGTTAAAACCCTTGATGAAGGCACTGCCTTCGTAACCCTCGATGAGCAGGAACGCAAACTAACTGCCAACGATCTGATGATCTGCAATGCAGTAGCACCTATGTGTATTGGAGGCGTTTTTGGTGGACTTGATTCGGGAGTGATTGATAAAACCAAAGCGATTTTCCTCGAAAGTGCTTGTTTCGATTCACGTTATATTCGAAAAACTGCTCGTCAGCATGGCCTGCAAACTGATGCATCTTTCCGTTTTGAGCGCGGTGCTGACATCAGCATCACTATTTATGCCCTAAAACGTGCTTTGTTGCTGATGAAAGAAATTGCTGGCGGAAAGATTAGTTCTGAAATAAAAGATGCGCTTGCCAAAACTATTGAGCCCGCACAAGTAAAGCTGTCATATGCTTACCTTAATAAGGTGGCCGGACAAGCTATCGCTCCAGCCGAAGCAAAGGCGATTCTTGAAGATCTCGGAATGAAAATCCTAAATCAATCAACTGAGGAAGTCGAAATGGAAGTGCCTACTTTTAAAGTCGATGTTTATCGCCCGGCTGATGTGGTAGAAGAAGTGCTTCGCATTTATGGCTACAATAATATTCACATTCCTGAGAAAGTAAATGCGGCAGTACATGCCGGCCACAATACCAACACAGATAAGGTGCAGCAACAAATTGCTGATATGCTGGCATTTAATGGCTTTAACGAAGTGATGAACAACTCGCTAACCAAATCAGCATACACAATTAAGCATCCGGCTTTTGATGAAAACCAAAATGTAATAATACTGAATCCGCTCAGTAATGAGTTGGATGTGATGCGCCAAACTTTGGTTTTTGGCCTGCTCGAAACGATCAGCTATAACCAGAATCGCAGAAATCCGAACTTGAAAATTTTTGAGTTTGGAAGTGTTTATCACTATGATAATCAGAAAAACAGCACGACAGAAAAAGCACTCGCTCCTTATCAGGAACACACACGCCTCGATATGGCCATTACTGGTCTTCGTGAGGAAGAAAACTGGAATCATGCAGATCAGCCCGCTGATTTTTACGATCTTAAGTTTTATGCCGAGGGAGTACTTACAAAATTAGGATTTGACCTTACCTCTTTAAAAGTGCAAACCCTTAATAGTGAGCTTTATGATTTTGCATTGAGTTATGAGTTGCATGAAAAAACTTTGTTGCAGTTTGGAAAACTAAGCTCAAAAACGCTCAAGCTGGCTGACATTGACAAACCTGTATTTCATGCCAGCATAGACTGGACAGCATTGATGAAAATTCACCAGAAAAAACAAATCAGGCAATATGCAGCAGTTTCTAAGTTTCCTGCCGTACGCCGCGATTTGGCAATGGTTATCGATCAGTCGGTCAGCTTTCAGGACATCAGAACAGTTGCGCTTCAGGCAGAAAAAAAACTTCTGAAATCCGTTGGCATTTTCGATGTGTATGAAGGCGAAAAAATTCCGAAAGGCAAAAAGTCCTATGCTTTAAGTTTTGTGTTGCAGGATAGTGAAAAAACACTGACGGATAAGATCATTGAAAAGTGTATGAGTCGCGTCCAACAAGCATTGGAACAAAACTTTGATGCTACCTTAAGGGATTAATAATACTATTTGGCTAAAAAAGCATAATTTTAACAGGAGTAAAAAATATTATGGAACTTCAATCGATCAAGCAACGTTTTGGAATAATCGGGCACGATCCGTTTCTGGAACGGGCCATACATATTGCCGTTCAGGTTGCTCCCACCGACCTCACGGTATTGATTACCGGTGAAAGCGGAACCGGTAAAGAAGTTTTTCCAAAAATCATTCATCAGGCCAGTGCGCGCAAGCATGGCTCTTATATTGCCGTAAACTGTGGCGCCATCCCCGAAGGGACAATCGACTCGGAACTGTTTGGCCACGAAAAAGGCTCATTTACAGGCGCTCACGAAGCTCGCAAAGGTTATTTTGAAGTGGTTGACGGCGGCACTATTTTTCTGGATGAAGTGGCCGAACTGCCACTCTCGACTCAGGTAAGGCTTTTACGCGTACTCGAAACGGGCGAGTTTCTAAAAGTCGGTTCCTCCAAAGTGATCAAAACTGATGTGCGTGTAGTAGCCGCCAGCAATGTTAATATCCCCGAAGCCATTGCCAA
The DNA here is from genome assembly GCA_018399335.1 of Bacteroidales bacterium. Lineage (GTDB taxonomy): Bacteria > Bacteroidota > Bacteroidia > Bacteroidales > F082 > UBA5536. The sequence goes on from JAGYNM010000004.1 coordinate 16,400, forward strand.
AGGCGAATTTCGTCAGGATTTGTTTTACAGGCTTAATACCGTTCCGATCATGATTCCCCCGCTGAGGGAAAGAAAAGAGGACATCCTGATGCTATTTAAAAAGTTTGCAAACGACTTTGCAGAAAAATATCGAATGCCTCCGCTTAAGCTCACCGATGAAGCCATTCAACTGCTCGAAGCTTATCGTTGGCCTGGAAATATCCGACAGCTTAAAAATGTTACGGAGCAAATATCGATCATCGAAAAAGAAAAGCTTGTAGATGCACCAATGCTTAAGTTGTATCTTCCGGCCGAACACACCAGCTCTCTGCCAGTGCTTTATAAAGGACAGGAAGAAAAAGAGAAGCTCTCGGAACGCGACATTCTTTATAAGGTGCTTTTTGATATGAAAAAAGATATTCTTGACCTGCGCAAAACAATGTCGGAAATTATCTCGTCCAAAGGTGTGGATGATGATTTTGAACATAGCAATAATCAACTGATAAGGCAATATGCCAACGATTTGGATGATTTTGAAAACGAACACCTTCCGGAAATTCAAATTCAAGATGCTGATGATGATAAATCAAGTTTTCAGCCATCGGAAGTGATTAATGAAAATCTTTCGCTCGAGAAAACAGAAATCGATATGATCAGAAGAGCCCTCGAAAAACACAAAGGAAAACGTAAAAGCGCTGCACAGGAACTGGGTATAAGTGAACGGACGCTTTACAGAAAAATAAAAGAATACAACATTAATCTTTGATTATGCGCAAGCTTAACCTCATCATCAAGCTTCAGCTAATCAGCCTCTTACTGATCAGCTTGCCTTTGCTGAACGGCTGTGGAGTTTATTCCTTCACGGGAGCCTCCATTCCCGCCGAGGCAAAAACTATTTCGGTACAGTATTTTCAGAATAACGCTTTGCTGGTAGAACCCTTGTTAAGTGGCGAATTTACCAATGGCCTCAGGGATCGTTTTATGAACCAGACACAGCTGAATATGGTTAGCCAAAATGGTGATCTTGCCTTCGAAGGAGAAATAACGGACTACCGCACCACACCTGTTGCCATTCAGAGCGACCAAACAGCGGCCCTCAACCGACTTACGATTACTGTAAATGTGCGTTTTACAAATAAATTCGAAGAAAGTAATAACTTTGAAACCAAGTTTACACAATACAAAGAGTATCCCAGCGAACAGGATCTTAATACAGTAAAGCAAACGCTTATAACTGAAATAGTGGAGATGCTTGTTGATGATATTTTCAATAAATCAGTTGTAAACTGGTAAATGAAGCCTTATGGATAAAGCCACTTTCATTACATTACTCAGGGAGCCCGAAAAATTGAACAAGGAAAGCGTCAATGACCTGATGGAACTGGCCATGCAGTTTCCGTACAGTGGTATCGTCCAAAGTTTACTGGCCATGAATATGTTCATGATAAACCATATTGTTTACGACAGCCAGCTCAAACTGTCGGCAAGCCTTGTGCCCGACCGAAATATACTCCGGCTTCACATCAGTAAGATTGCTCAAGTAAGGGAAATGCCTGATCTTCCTGATGAATTTCGTAAAGCGAAAAAAGCTGAAAAAACTGCTGAAAATCCAGCTGAAGTAGCAGAAGAGCCAATTATCAAAGAACAGGCAGAAACGAAACAAACTCCAGTTGAAGAAACTATTATTGATAAGGAAAACGACAAACAAAACAAACCTGATCAGGTAACTGAAAATGCTCCAAAATCGGAAACCGATAACGAGCACAAAAAACAATCGCTGGAAGAACTCAAAAGAATACTTGCAGAGCGAATCAGAGCTATCGAACAAGAAAAAAGAGGACAGCAAAAAGCGCCAAAACAGGGAATTCCTCCATCAAAAAAAGCACTGATTGACAAATTCATTGCCGAAAATCCTTCCATTTCGCGCCCCAAGCCAGTATTTTATAATCCGGTCACTTATGCACAAAACAGCGTAGTAGATCAGGAAAATATTGTTAGTGAAACCCTTGCCAAAATATACCTCAATCAAGGTCATCGCGAAAAAGCTATTTCAATCTTTGAAAAATTAAGTTTGAAATATCCGGAAAAAAGTAGTTATTTTGCAGCCCTGATTGAAGAAGCCAAGAAACATTAAACGTTAAATAAAAGAAAATGTACGTATTTATCTCTATTTTAATCCTGATTATAAGCGTTTTATTGGGTTTAATTGTATTAGTTCAAAATTCTAAAGGTGGCGGATTAGCCTCTAATTTTTCCTCCTCAAACCAGTTTATGGGTGTACGTCAAACAGCTGACTTTTTAGAAAAAGCCACCTGGTCGATGGCAGTTGCCTTATTGGTTTTAAGTTTGGTTGCTACCATGGCAATTCCAAAATTCAATGCTGCTGATGGTCAGTTCGACACCGAATTGCGCGAGCAAATTGAGCAAACGGCTCCGGTTGATTTCCAGGCACCACCTGCCCAGGATATCGAGGAATAAATTTTCTTACATAAAAAGACACAAAAATGTCAGAATGTCACAACATTCTGACATTTTTTTTGTGTTTTGGCTTTGGCACAAAATATGACAGCAGCAGTAAGTCCCGTGTCGGGATATAAGATGATTGAATAACTTTAAAAAAAATAGATTTATGGGAAAATTAACGCTTAAACCGTTAGCCGATCGCGTGGTAATTGAACCCGCAACCGCTGAACAAAAGACTGCCAGTGGAATTATTATTCCGGATACAGCCAAAGAAAAACCACAAAAAGGAACTGTTATTGCAGTTGGCCCGGGCACTGCCGATGCACCACTCACCGTTAAAGAAGGCGATCAGGTGCTTTATGGCAAATATGCCGGCACTGAATTCACAATCGATGGTAATGATTACCTGATCATGCATGAAACAGACATTATAGCAATCATCTAATTAATCAAACAGCAATTAACTTTAAAAATTAAAACATATGGCAAAAGACATCCTTTTTAATCTTGAAGCTCGCGACAGCCTCAAAAAAGGCGTTGACGCACTTTCAAATGCGGTAAAAGTAACACTTGGACCCAAAGGTCGTAATGTGATCATTGAAAAATCATATGGCGCTCCACAAATCACAAAAGACGGTGTAACAGTAGCAAAAGAAATTGAGCTCATCGATCCGGTTGAAAACATGGGTGCTCAAATGGTGAAAGAAGTAGCTTCCAAAACCAACGATCTGGCTGGTGATGGAACAACTACAGCTACCGTGCTTGCTCAAGCAATCATTACAACAGGATTGAAAAACGTAACTGCCGGCGCCAATCCTATGGATTTAAAAAGAGGTATCGACAAAGCTGTTGCTGAGGTAATCAAAGCGCTTAACAGCCAAACGCAGAAAGTTGGTGACAGCAATGATAAAATCAAACAGGTTGCTGCAATTTCCGCCAACAACGACCTTACAATCGGTAGTTTGATTGCCGAAGCCATGAGCAAGGTAAAACAAGAAGGCGTAATCACTGTTGAAGAAGCCAAAGGAATCGAAACTTACGTTGATGTTGTAGAAGGTATGCAATTCGACCGCGGTTACATTTCTCCATATTTTGTTACAAATGGCGAAAAAATGGAGGCCGTTTACGAAAATCCTTTTATCCTGATCTATGACAAGAAGGTTTCGGTGATGAAAGATCTGCTGCCTATCCTCGAAAAATCGATGCAGGCTGGCAAACCGCTCATTATCATTGCCGAAGATGTTGAAGGCGAAGCACTGGCAACACTGGTTGTTAACCGTTTGCGTGGTTCATTGAAAGTAGCTGCTGTGAAAGCTCCCGGCTTTGGTGATCGCAGAAAAGAAATGATGGAAGACATCGCCATCCTGACTGGCGGAACAGTAATCAGCGAAGAAAAAGGTTACCGCCTCGAAGATGCAACACTCGATATGTTGGGTGAAGCTGAAAAAGTAACCATCGACAAAGAAAACACTACCATTGTTAGCGGACGCGGTGCCAAAGAAAACATTGAAGCGCGTGTAGCTCAGATAAAAAACTTCATCGAAACCACTACTTCCGATTACGATAAAGAAAAACTGCAGGAACGTTTGGCCAAACTTGCCGGAGGTGTTGCTGTGATCTACGTTGGTGCAGCCAGTGAAATAGAGATGAAAGAAAAGAAAGATCGCTTCGAAGATGCTTTGGCTGCCACACGCGCTGCCATCGAAGAAGGCATCATCCCTGGCGGTGGAGTAGCTTTTATCCGCGCTATTGATGCACTCACTAACATGAAAGGCGAAAACGAAGACGAAACAACTGGTATTGCCATCATTCGTCGCGCCCTGGAAGAACCTCTGCGTCAGATTGTTGAAAATGCAGGAATGGAAGGTTCTGTAGTAGTAAACCGTGTTAAAGAAGGCAAAGGCGACTTTGGATTTAACGCCCGCACCGAACAATACGAAAACTTGTATGAAGCAGGTGTAATCGATCCTACAAAAGTTACCCGCATAGCTCTCGAAAATGCAGCTTCTATTGCAGGTATGCTCCTCACTACCGAGTGCGTGCTCGTTGAGCATAAAGACGAAAACGCTCAACCGCAAATGCCACCAATGGGTGGAGGTGGAATGCCCGGAATGATGTAAAATTATTCGTCACAATATTTCTTGTAAAAACCGGTTCTGTTTTCAGTGCCGGTTTTTCTTTTGTCAGGCAACACAAATGCGACAGCTACATTTTTATTACCTTTGTCAGGCATGCTATATATCAATCGATTCGCTATGAAAAATATTCTTTTTACAAGCATTTCGCTATTTCTTATGCTATTTTCTAATGTGGTTTTTGCACAAATCAAGACCATTCCTTTTGATGCAGAGGCAAAAAAAATCAAGTTTCAGCAGGTTATCGAAGAAGAAGCTGATCAGATGGAACTTTTTAACCGCTGCATCTTTTGGCTCAACGATTATTACAAAGATCCTGTTCGTGTTACAACTGTTCGCGATGCACCTTCAGGGAAAATTATGGGAAAACACACTATTCGATTGAAATATACGGACGATAAAGGAATAGAACAAACTGGCCCAACTGTGATTTATGAATTTACGGTTGAAGTAAAAGACAATCGCTATCGCTATACCATTACCGAGTTGATGTTGAAAACTGCATCCCGTTTCGAAATTGAACGCTGGCTCGATAAAGAAGACCCTGCTTATGACCCCCGTTGGGAAAATTACCTGGATCAAATTGCTGAATACGTTGATCAATGGAGTGCATTTTTAATTGAAAAAATGAAACCCGAACCTGTTCCGGTAGAAGACGAGTGGTAAAAAACTATTTGAGTGTTTCTTTGATTATGAAACTTTTATTCCGTTATTTTGTTTCTAGTTTTGATCAACACTGATGCGTAACCAACAACAGGCATCCATGAAAAGAAAACGCGATATCATTATAAAAGGCTTTTCCAAGCTTCTAAAAGAAGAAAAGCTGAAGCTTGTTGCGGAATATTTTGAAAATCCGGGTGAGGTTATCAGCCTGCTCAAAAGTTTTTGGCATACAGACGAAAGCCAACAAAAACTTTTTGATGAATTCAGCGAAAACACCATTACTAACTTTTATATTCCTTATGGAATTTCGCCCAATGTGATCATCAATGGCCGTAACTATCTCGTTCCCATGGTAATTGAGGAAAGTTCGGTAGTTGCAGCAGCATCTGCAGCAGCCAAATTCTGGAGCGAGCGAGGTGGTTTTCATGCCGAAATTGTTGATGTAAAAAAGATCGGACAAGTTCATTTCAGCTGGAGCGGAAAACCCGAAACGCTGTCGCAATTGATGCCGCAGCTAAAAGAATATCTTATCCAGTCGGCAAAACCTATCACCGCAAATATGGAAAAACGAGGCGGTGGAGTGCTTGATATTGAGCTGGTGAATATGACTGATAAACTCGAAAACTATTTCCAGTTGCTGGTAACTTTTGATACCCGGGATTCTATGGGTGCCAATTTTATCAATTCGGTGCTGGAAGAATTTGGCCAAAGCCTGCGGCACTTCCTCTCTGAACAGATTCAGCTCAGTATAGAGGAAAGACAGGTAGAAATCATCATGGCAATTCTTTCAAATTATACTCCTGAATGTGTGGTTAAAACCTGGGTAGAATGCTCCATTGACGAACTGGAAAATGTGGATGAAAAATTGTCGGGAATAGCATTTGCCCGAAAGTTTGAAAAAGCCGTAAAGATCGCTCAAATAGATACTTACAGAGCTACAACCCACAATAAAGGAATTTACAACGGCATTGATGCAGTGGCTATAGCAACCGGAAACGACTTTAGAGCCATCGAAGCTGCCGGACATACCTATGCTTCACGAAACGGACACTATGAGAGCCTTTCAAGGGTAGAAATTGATCAAAACACTTTCCGTTTTATCCTTGAAGTGCCGCTTGCCTTAGGAACTGTTGGTGGTTTAACCAGCCTGCATCCGCTTGCCAGACAATCACTCGAATTGCTTGGCAATCCTACAGCCAATGAGCTAATGATGATTGCAGCAGTGATGGGGCTTGCCAATAATTTTTCTGCCGTGAAATCACTTACCACAATTGGAATTCAGGCTGGTCACATGAAAATGCATCTTTTCAATATCCTCAACCATTTCAAGGCCAGCGAAGCCGAGAAATCAGCCGCAGTGGATCACTTTAAAGATCAAAAAGTTTCATTCTCCAGCGTTGGTAAATACATTGCTTCACTTCGCAGCTAAGTGGATAATATACAAACATTTAAAGCAAACGGAAAACTCCTGCTAACGGGGGAGTATCTTGTGCTTTATGGCGCCAATGCACTTGCTATGCCTGTCAATAAAGGACAGCAAATGGAGATAAGCACAACTGTAAATACCGGAAGCCCAAAAATTATCTGGGAAGCTTACAAAGCTGACGGACTATGGTTCAGCGTAACATTTAAACTTTCGGACTTCAGCATAGTGGAAACATCAGATGCAATGCGGGCTAATAAGTTACAACTGATCTTAATTACTTTGCAGCAACTCAATCCTACAATTTTTGCCAAACAACAAAACTATCATTTTCGCACCCGGATGGATTTTGCCCCAGAATGGGGTTTTGGCAGCAGTTCAACGCTCATAGTAATGCTTTCGCGCTGGGCCAAAGTGAATCCCTATACTTTGTTGAATTTCTCTATTGGCGGCTCGGGATACGATATCGCTTGCGGTATGGTTTCAGAACCAATTATCTATCAATTAAAAGGATTACAACCACAACACCGACCCGTAAACTTCGATCCGCCTTTTAAATCACATCTGTATTTTGTTTATCAGGGCAAAAAACAAGACAGCGCAAAAGCTATTCGCAAGTTTCAGGAAGAAACCCCACTCGAAAAGATCAAACAAGCTGTTGAAATCCTGAATAAGATTACTGATGAAGTTATCCAATGCAAAAACTTTGATGTTTTTTACGAATTAATGAAACAACACGAAACACTGATAGCTGAGCTCACAGGATTAACGCCAATACAATTTTATTACCCTGATTTTAAAGGCGTAATGAAATCGCTGGGTGCCTGGGGGGGCGACTTTTTGCTGGCTGCTTCCCCTCAGGATGAACAGGAAATGATGCACTATTTTCAACAAAACAACTTGAGCCCTGTTTTTAGATTCGATGATTTAACCATTAAAGCCCTTTAATAATGCACTATTTGGAAAAAAAATGGCTTTCGGAAGCCAGGCAAATTACTTCTGAAATTCAAGGCCGCCTTTCCTGGCAAAGTCCATCCAATATTGCGCTCGTAAAATATTGGGGAAAACATGGTAATCAACTTCCCAACAATCCATCCATTTCATTCACCTTGAGCGAATCGCGCACAGAAACTACGATTCATTATTCACCACGGGAGACTAAGGAATCGATCCGTTTCTTCTTCGAAGGAAAGGAAAATAGCGCTTTTGGCCAGAAAATTGAGAGCTTTCTTACGTCTATAAAACCATTTTTTCCTTTTTTGGATCAGCTTCACCTCAAAATTGAGAGCTACAATACCTTCCCCCACTCGTCGGGGATTGCCTCCAGCGCATCAGCGATGAGCGCTTTGGTTATGGGAATTCTTGACCTGGAAAAAACAATTAGCGGACAAGCTGTTGATTTAATAAAGGCCTCCTGGTTTTCGCGTTTGGCCTCCGGAAGCGCCTCACGATCTGTTTATCCCCATGCCGCTTTGTGGGGAAAAACATCAGCTTTGCCAGAAAGTTCCGATCATTATGCAATCGCATTGCAATCGCATTTACATCCCATTTTCATGAATTTTCGCGACAGCATTTTAATCACAGATTCTGAGAAAAAAGCTGTTTCAAGTCGTGCAGGTCATGCCCTTATGGATGACAATCCTTATGCGAAAGCCAGATACCAAACAGCTAATCAAAATACTATTGAACTGCTTAACGCCTTGCAAAAAGGTGATTTAGAGCACTTTATTCAAATCACCGAATCTGAGGCTTTGCAGTTACATGCTTTGATGATGAGCTCCAACCCATCATTCATCTTAATGAAGCCCAACAGCTTAAGCATAATTTCTGCCATTCAGCATTTTCGTAAAAATACACGAATACCACTTTGTTTTACCTTGGATGCCGGCCCAAATATTCACCTGCTTTATCCCGAGAATTACAAGGAAAAAGTATTGGATCTCATTCAAAATGAATTAATCCAATGGTGTCAAAATGAATACTGGATTGACGACAAAACCGGACATGGACCTTCGTCTCTTTAAATAATGAGCACACCAGAAAAATCATACCCGGGAAAAATCATGCTATTTGGAGAATACAGCATCATTTGTGGCTCCAAGGCCTTGGTTATTCCTTACGATAAAGTGAGTGGCAGGTGGGAGTTTCAACCGGATGGCATTTCACTATCTGCTTCCATAAGAGATTCTCAAAAAGAACTTAGAAAACTGATTGAGTATTTAAATTCTAAACCAAGCATTGCTGATATTATTGATTTGCAGAGTTTTATCAAAGATGTGGAATCTGGTCTCTATTTTAATTCCACCATTCCACAACAATACGGAGTTGGCAGCTCAGGCGCATTAGTTGCAGCACTATATGATCGTTACAAACGATATAACGAAGGTGATTTGGAGCAATTAAAAACAAACTTAGCGCTTATCGAGTCGGCCTTTCATGGCAATAGTTCAGGGATTGACCCACTCTGTTGCTATCTTAACGAAGCTGTTTATATCGACCAAAAAGCCGACCCAAGACCGATAAAGTTATCAAATACTAATGAAATATCTGTTTTCCTTATCGACACACATATAAGTTCATCCACAGAGCCTTTAGTATCATATTTCAAAGACAAATTGCTTTATTATTCATTTTTCAAAAAACTGTTATATTCATATATACCGATAGTTAATAATGCTATTGAAGATTATATCAATCATCGCTATAATGCTCTTTACGAAAAAGTAGAATTCATCGGAGCAATTCAATTTGAGCTATTTGACAAAATGATTCCTGATGAATTGAAACAGCTATTTAAACCGGATTCTTCCAGACCTTTTCAGCTTAAACTTTGTGGTTCTGGAGGAGGTGGCTATTTGTTGGGTTTCACCTTAAAACCGGACGAAACTAAATCTTTTTTAGTCGATAAAAATCTCACTTTTCAGTTTCTCAAACCTACTAATTTTTGTTAGCATAATTTTAGCTAATAATTGTCACTTTCTTTTGCAATTAGTCTAAATTATTTGCCTTAATATACCTATCTTTGTTTAGGCATATAAGTACAACATATACAGCACGCTACCATGAAAAAGAGTTCTCTTTTATTATTGCAATTGTTATTAGTAGGTTTTGTTGGTTTGAGTCAGACTATTCCCGGAAAAATAATGCTTGTTGGAGGAGGAAGCGAAACAGCAGGTGGTTGGAGCGATGAGCCCTATACATGGGCAGTAGATGAATCCGCAAATAAACGGGTAGCAATTATTGGCGTTAATAATGATGTTAGCGAGTGGTTGCCAAATTATTTCATGGATAACTGCGGAGCTGTTTTTGCAAAGAATTTTATTGTCCCTAACCAATCAGTTGCTAATCAGCAGAGCGTTTACGATAGTTTGATTACTTATGATGTTGTTTTTTTTCGCGGAGGTGATCAATACGATTATTACAGTCGTTTCAAAAACACGCTATTGCAGGAAGCAGTAGCTGAAACTTTTGGAAGTGGCGGGGTTATTGCCGGCACCTCGGCTGGCCTACATATACTTTCCGGTGTAGTTTTCACCGCCCGCAATGGGACTGTCTATCCTGAAGAAGCAATTGAAAATCCTTACAACCAATACATGACGCTTGCGGATGACTTTTTCAGTTTCATGCCTAATATGGTTTTTGAAAGTCACACAGCCGAACGTGCCCGATTTGCCAGAGTTATAGGATTCATGGGACGTTGGAAACTTGATGGCAACATTCCTCCACTGGGTATTGCTGTTGACGACAAATCCGCTTTCTGTATCGGCTCAGATTTGAAGGGCAAAGCTTATGGAACAGGCGCCGTAGGAGTTTATTATGCCGGCGAAGACAATAACTTCAGGCTTAGCGGACAAAAATTACTGGCAGATAATATTCATGTGAGTCAACTTGTTCATCATACTGAGATTGATCTAAATTCACTTGAAGTATCTGGCTATGAAACCCTTATTGAGACTAGTGAATCAGAGGTCTATGGTATTCCACTTTGGTTAAGTGGTTCTGACAATCTCGCACACAATCAGGAATTAATTCAGGAATTTTGCAATTTCCAGAATACTTCTGATAGCATCATTCTTATAACGAATCAACAAAATGTTTCGGTTAATAATCTGATCTCACAGCTTAATAACCAGGGTTCAATCGTATCTGTTGTTGAAGCCAATCCCATGAATGGGAATAATCCAGAAGTTCAACAAAAATTTACATATTGGAAAAAGCTTGTTTTTATCAGAATGATTATCTCCAGTTTGATGGATTTTATACAAGGCACACCCAATGGTCAGTTGCTTATGAATCTCATTATCAATGGCTCCAAACAGATTGCAATGATTGGTGGCGACCAGGTAGCTTTGCTGGTAAGACAGCGATTTTGAACTATGCCCAGGAATATACAAGCTATGATGGTTGCTGGATATAAGCGATGGTATGGGTTTTCTGCAAAATATGATCGTAATGCCTAATACTTTTCTCAATCAATCGATAATGAAAATGCCGCAACAAGTGTGCCTTATGCGATGATTTCAGAAATCTTGGTTTTGGCTTATGGTTATCCGAAGGCAATTATGCACGTTTTCTCCTTCGGATGAAAATTACGAACCTAACTGTCTCAGGTGATTTTCCAGCCATATTGTCCCATAAACAACAATACTTTTGGAAAGCTTACGGATCAATCGGCGGTAAGTTCTGGTAACCCAAGTGCCGGATTTAAGCTGTTGACTTACAAATTATTAGACAATACAACACCTTTTGTTATTGACCTTACCAACAGCTTAACTGATTTGCGTTCGCAGCAGCTTGTTCCCTATCCTAATCCAGCGACCAACACACTTCAATTAGCAGAATCTTTTGCCGGAAAATCGTTTTTATCCTTGATTCAGGTGGTAAAACCCAACATTCAGGAATTATTGGCCTGGATGGGAGAGTTGATGTAAGCTTTTTATCAGGCGGGAATTACATTATTCAAGTTGTTACAAGTCCTACTAAAATTAACGCATTTAAATTCGGTGTATTATGAGAATATTTGGTTGCTTTAAGTCTGGCTATACTCTTTAGCTTATCAGGGTTTGGTTTTTTGGCCAATCGCAAACTGCTTCTGCGCAGGAGACAAAGGTAAACTATACATTATCAGCGGAGGCAAACGTCCGGTATCCATGATACAGGATATTATTGAAGTTTCGGGGATCGATAAACAAAAGACTATGGCATTGTGTTGCCCATGTCGAACAGCGAACCTGATACCAGCTTTTATTATGCATGGCTTTCTTTTGCCAACCAGATTTGAAAGGCTTGTTAATTTAAACATACAAGACAAACAGAAATGACCGCTTCGGGCTTGACTCTGTGTGCGCAATGCGCCGTTGATCTATTTACCGGGAGGGAATCAAAGCAAATTTGGCGCGGAGATCGTTGGCCGCTCACCATTGCATCAGGCCATTCTGGATGCTTATCAAAACGGAGCAACAATAGCTGGAACAAGCTGGGGCAGCAGTTCAAAGCAAGAAAATGATTACCGGTAATGAACTTAAGTATGAAAAATACCGGTGAATACCGCAGTATTGAGGCCAATAATGACGAAATAAGCCGAGGGCTGGGATTGCTGGAGCATGCCATTATTGACCAGCATTTTATCAAGCGGATGCGCATGAATCATTTGATCGCGGCAGCCATTGAAAACCCGGAGGAATTATTAATCGGGATTGATGAGTCAACAGCAATATTGGTTGATGGAGATGTTGCACATGTGGGCTTATCAGGTAGTTGTTCTTCGGAACAGCAAAAGGGATAAAGGAAAATAAAGGATTGTTAGGTGCTGAAGGCATGACGCAGTATTTATCTTCCAGGTGAACAATTTGACTTAGAGCCATAAAAAGCCCGAAAACTCCGGAGCTTTTTATCAGTGCATTCAATTTTATTCCTTGAACAACTTACGTGTTTCAACTACACGATTAGCCTTTAACACTGTTACAAAGTAAATGCCAGACTCTAAGTTTGCTGTTGCAACTTTTCGCCTGACTGCAATGCCCGATCAATTACAACCTGACCAAACAGATTCTGAATCCTAATTTGATCAAATTCAGCACCTAAGTTGTTAGCTGATCGTTAAATGGATTGGGATAAACCTTAACTGAAAGAAGCAGATTGCTCAATTGTTCCAACACCGTCCCAGAGTTCAAAGCCGCCATTGCTACAAGATTTTGGCCGCCAACTTCAAAGCACATTGTCAAGATAAACGGTTCCATTATCAACAAAGCCTTCATCATCATAAAATTTGATCCATGCATAACCAGCCACAGCGCCTTCGGAACAGTACCTGTCCAGCTGATATTCTGCCAAGAAGTATCCCCATCTTGCCCAAAAACAGGATCTTCGCCATAGATATCACCACCATCAGCATCATAGAATTCAGCATAAACTTTAATGCTAATCAGCGGGTCATTGTCAAAAATACCACAGACTGTAAGTGTATTCTTCTCCTGCTGTAACGTCAAATGTAAACGACAGCAGATAAGGCACTTCGGGGCTGTAACAAAGCTAACTTTACAACTATAATCCCCGTCATACACATTCTCTGTTTCCTGAAAGAGATGCACGTCAGCTCCGGGTTCACTTCATCCGGTAAACCAGTCATTTGGCATCGACGCTGTGCCATTGCAGCAGTTCCAACGAACAGTGCAATAATTAATGTAAGTAAAGATAATTTTTCATAAGCATTGATTTTAAAGGTTTATAATTAGGTTGTATTATCTTAAGATATCAATCGTTATCGCATAAGCATTCACTCCGAGCCAGGGCTCAGGATTTCCGCCATCAAGATCTGATCTGAAAGAATTCCGTTATCGTACCTATCGGGCACATAGAGTTTTCCTTCATCAGGATCAACAGCAATTCCCCAGCAAAACTTCTCGTTGAAATAGGAATTGATGTTTACAACTTCCCGGAGCCATCAAGCTTGGCCATAAATACGCCACCAACCCAATCAGCATAATACGGTTTCTGATTGTGGTGAGATCCAACGCGATAGCACCAGCATCAACTCCCGGAATAATTGCTGAAGTCGGTACCATCAATATTGATGGTATATACGCCTCCGCTAAAATCATATTTATCATTTTACAAAATAGATTTTTTTGTGCAATACTGTCATACGCCATTCCCAATGGCAGCTCGGGAGCACCAGTAAAAGTAACAAAGGGCTCTACATTGCTTCCATCAAGATTGCATCGCGAAATCCCCCCTTCGATGGCCCAGTATAATTTCCCTTCGACTACCACCATTCCATAAGGCGCACCTACCAATGGGTCAGCATCTTCCGAAAGAAAGACCTCCTGATTTTCTCCATTTAGATCATATCTGTAAATAAAACCATCCGTATCCGAAACATAAACTTTAGCTCCCTCATAGTCAATGGCAATGCCATAGGGTTTATTGAGACCACCTGTCGGAAAGTCGAAAACTACGGGTGCATTGCCGTCCAGCCGCACATAATGTACTTTACCCGTTGATCGGGAAGTATAATAGAGTGTGCGAACCTTACCGGCATTTGGATCAGCAAGATTCAAAGGAATCTTCTTTTGCAATTCGTTGTAATATAATTCTTCCAACGGTTCAATCGTTAGGCTGATATTGTACAATCCCGGTTCTTCAATCACAAAAGGTTCCGGGTTTTCTGCTGTTGAGGTGAGACCATTACCAAAATCCCACAAATAGGATTTTGCATTTACGGAAGTATTGGTGAGCGTAATGGTAGCAGGTGCTAACTGACTGCTTGCCGTAACTTTAAAATCAGCAATGCTGCTTGCCGGAGGAATAGGTTGCTTTTCTTTTTCGCAAGCACTAAATAAGACTCCCAAGCTAAGGAGCATCAGACCCAGTATTAAATTTCTTGTTTTCATATAATCAGGTATTTAGCTTAATATCCGGTATTTTGACTCATACCTTCATGATTATTATTCTGTAATTCTACCAAAGGAATCGGAAACAACAACTGATTAACAGATGTGATATCAGGCAAGATTTCAAGCGCCCTTCCCGTCCTGATCAGCTCGAACCAGCGTTTCCCTTCAAAGGCAAATTCTCTTCTTCGCTCTGCCTCAATATCAAGCAGCAATTCCTCATACGTATCACTACTAACCGATGTTATTCCAGCGCGAAACCGCAGGATGTTGATATCGTTTCTGATGGCTGCCTTTGACCCTTGAAGCCTGGCTTCGGCTTCGGCCCTAATGAGAAACATTTCTGCCAATCTGAAAACTGGTACATTATTGGCCATTGTAATCATATCAGGAGTATTTGAGACCATAAGGTGGATTTCCTGCAATAGTAGCATTCAAACGGTTCGTATCTGACGAATCATAATTGGCTATCAGATCAGCAGATGGTGCTACTTCATATCGGCCACCTTGTGCAGTTGGGAAGAAATATTCTGCCAAACGATTGCCATCCTGCTCATTGAAAAGCACTGTAAAAATTGCCTCTGTTCCGGGTTCTCCACTAAAAATATCAGCAAAAACCGGCTCAAGCGCATATTCACCGTCTATTAGTTCAGTGGCTTTTTCTTTGGCTATTTCGTAATTGCCAAGAGTAAGCGCCACATCAGCTTGTAAAGCCAGTATGCTGCCATTAGTTGCATAGCCGGGATTGCTTCCTAAGATTTTTCCCTGAGCAGCCATGAGGTCTGCATTAATAGCTTCATACACTTTGTCAACCGGATCACGTGGCACATTGAGATTATCTCCTAAATTGAGTGTTGGCTGAGTTTTTACAGGAACAGGACCAAATAGCCGCACTAAATTATAATGAGTCAGTGCCCTTAAAAAATACAGTTGTGCTGCGGTGCTTTCCTGCTCTGTCTCATTCATATCACTAATTTCCGGCAGTTTGTAAAGTACATAATTTACCCTGTTGAGTAAGTTGTAATGTGCATTCCAAATAGACTCAACGATAATATTGTCAGCGAGCAGGTTATTGTTTTCAAATTGTCCGTATTCCTGCGTTGTGCCTTTCCAGTCGAGGTTATCGGCTGTAAGGTCTGGTATAATTACAAGATATCTCCCATACATACCAGTTTGCTGCAAAGCATTGTAACATCCCGTAAGGGCAGTTTCGACACCACGCTTATTCGTGATGGCAAGCTCTCCATCAATATAATAGGTAGGTTTTACCTCCAGGATTTTTTCACAACCTGCTATGCCAATGAGAATTAGTAAACTAAGCAAAGTATATATTGTCTTTTTCATGGTGTAGAGGTTTTAAAATCCAACATTTAGGCCAATCATAAATCTGCGCGACTGAGGATAAGTAAAGAAGTCCGTTCCTATTCGCAGATTATCATTACCAGCATAATTAATCTCAGGATCCATTCCGCTGTAGTTTGTGAATGTGAGCAGGTTATAGGCAGATACAAAAAGCTTCAGGTTCGAGATCCTTAGCCTTTCAATAACAGTTTTAGGAAAAGTATAGCTAACAGCCAGTTCTTTAAGGCGTATATAAGAACCATCTTCAATAAAACGGGACGAATGCCTATTGTTGTTATTGGGATCAGCCAGCGTGGCACGAGGTACTTCAGTTTGGTCAGCCAGGCTGCTGCCAGCGATCAATGATAGTAGTTAGCTGGTTATCCTCTCCTTTAAGCGACTCGATATATACCCTTGTACCATTGTAAATATCATTTCCGTAACTGAATTGGAAAAACATACGCATATTCCATTGCCTCCAGCGCAGACTATTGTCCAGGCCTCCATATAGTTCAGGATTTGGGTCTCCAATTCGTGTGCGGTCTTCGGCCGTGATCACACCATCTTTGTTCACGTCATCAAAAACGATATCACCGGTGGAAGGGTCAACACCAAGCGAACGAAATCCGTAAAAAATACAGCGGTTCGCCTTCGCCGATATAGTTGCTACCTCGGCCAATGTTATCAATTGGCTGCCCGTTGTAAAGCTTCAAAACTTTGTTTTTATTCGCTGTGATGGTTAGCGTTGAAGTCCATTCCAATTTGTCATTTCTGATATTTGTTGTTTGCAGGGCAACTTCCAGGCCGCGGTTTTCCATCTCGCCGATATTTTCCCAAACAGAAGTAAAACCAGATGAAGGAGGAATAGGACGGGCAAGCAACAGGTCGGATGTTAGGCTGTAATAATAGTCAACATTTAGGTTTAGCCTTGAATCCCATATCGTTAAATCAAAACCGATATCTAACTGACGCGAAGTTTCCCATTTTAAGTCAGGATTTGGCATTTGAATCGGATAGATGCCCGGCTGACGATTATAATTTCCCCGTCCATCAAAAAGTGAAAGCGATGCAAAACGTGAGATTTTATCATTACCGGTATAGCCATAACTGCCTCTGAATTTTAACTCATCGATAAAAGTCAGCTGATCCATAAAAGATTCTTCTGAGATACGCCAGGCAGCAGCAAAAGCTGGAAAAAAGCCATATTTATTATTGGCTCCAAAATTGGAAGATCCGTCATAACGGGCGCTGGCCGTAAAAAGATAACGATTATTGATGTTGTATTTAATTCGTCCGAAATAACTATTGGTGCGGTCTTCAACAACACTCGAAGATGCCTCCGTGATATTGGCTGCTGAAGTGAGGTATTGAAAATATTCGTTAGGAAAATCTGTTCCTCTTAAAAACGAACGCTTGTCAAAGAAACGCTCATAGCTATAACCCAGCATTCCTTCGAAAGTATGGTTTTCGACCCACGATTTTTCGTAGCGAAGCAGGTTATAGGTATTAAAATTGGAAGCTCTGGTATTGGCATCAAAGCCCAAGCCATTATATTTTTTTCCTTGACGTGTAGTAACCGGATCGTAACTATGTTCTTCGAGATTGAGGTAGTCAATGGCCCATTTTGTTTCAAAGCTCAATCCGTCTGTAATGAAATAATTAGCAAAAACATTAGCAAGTGTCCGGATATTTCTCAGTTCGTTAACGGCTTCGTTAGCAATTGCTACAGGATTAGCATAAGGACCATCTTCGTTATAGGTTCCGTCTTCATTATATACCGGATAGATGGCAGGCAACGAAATGGCATTCGGCAGAGGTCCGTTAAGCGACTGATCACCTTCTACTCTGTTGTTTAAGCTGGAACTAAGAGAAACTCCGGCACCAATTTTTAAGCGCTCATTCACCTGATGGTCTATATTCAGTCGTCCGCTTAGTCGGTTGTAATCTGTGCCTATCAAAACACCTTCTTCGTCAAGATAACTTCCCGACAAAAAGAAAGTGGTTTTTTCGTTTCCCCCGCTGGCAGAAAGCTCATAATTCGACATGATTCCTGTGCGGAACACTTCATCAAGCCAATTGGTATTCACCTTAGGATTGGTGATGTCTTCATCGGAGAAGATTGGTGGTGCTCCTTCATTCACTTTTTGTTCGTTACGATAAATCATCCATTCAGGGGCATCAAGCATATCAAGTGTCTTTGCCACTTGTTGAACTCCAGTAGAAGTATTAAACTGAAAACGCGTTTTTTGTTTGTTTCCTCTTTTTGTTGTGATAAGCACCACGCCACGGGAAGCTCTTGCCCCATAAAGTGCAGTAGCAGCAGCATCCTTCAATATGGTCATGGATTCGATATCATTGGGATTAATATCTGAAATGGCACTGATCGTTTGTCCGCTGTAACCAATCTGGCTGAAATCGCCACTCAGCACCGGAACGCCATCCACCACATAGAGTGGTTGATTATCGGCGCTGATTGAATTATTGCCACGGATTCTAACAGAAACACCGCCACCGGGAGTTCCGGAGTTTTGGGTTACCTGAACACCGGTTACCCTTCCTTGCAAAGCCACATCAAGATTAGCAACAGGAACTTCTTCAACGTTTGATGGTTTAAAATCCGAAACAGAACCAGTTAAGAGTTTCCTGCTTTCAGTTCCGAAACCAACAACCACTATTTCATCTAATCCCACAAGATCAGAAGCCAGCTGAACATCAAAAACCCTTTGTTCGCCCACTGGCATCTCCACAGTTTTCATACCTACCAATGAAAACACAATAATACGATCGTTGCTGCTGGTTGATAGTGTAAATAGGCCATCAATATCTGTGACAGTTCCAATGGTTGTCCCCTTGAAAAAAACATTTACGCCTGGCAAAGGCATCCCGTCTTCGCGAGCGGTTACTTTACCTGTTAAAACAATTTCTTCTGGTTTTTGAATCAATGGTGAAGCTTGTTCAGGTAAAGATTTTACGACTAAATAATTTTCAACAACGCTGTAGGTCAGGCTTGTCCCTTTCAATACAACCTGCATCGCCTCATCCAGATTTACATTGCTCAATTGGGCTGAAACAATTTGCTCTGGTTTAAACAACTCATTATTAAGCAAGAAAAGCAAATCAGCTTTTTCGGCTACTTGCTGAACAGCCTCGGGCAAAGGCTGTTGCTGTATATTCAGGTCGAATCGCGTTTGCTGCGAATACACACCGGCATGCAGTTGGACAACAGCGGCAAAGTCAATAACAGAATGAGCTTCATGGCAATCAGTGTTGATCTTGAACACGTTCGTAAAAACGATCCGGGCCAGAGTAAATTTTTCTTCATATATTTGTCTGTTAGGTTAATATTGCCGGCTTGGCCGGTTATTGTCGATTAACTGATACTGGGAGGTGCTGCAACACCTCCTTTTTTAATAAATGATTATACGTTCGTTTTCAACTTCATAGCTTATCGAAGTGGTTTCCGCAATCAGCGAGAGCAGAAACTCAACCTTCCGGCTGTTTTCAATGGCTCCCGTAAACTTTATGTCTGCTTTATTACTATTTTTAATCTCTATTGGGATAGCATACCAGCGTTCAAGACGCTTAACCAATTCGCGCAGTTCCATATCCTTGAAATATAACACATCATCTTTCCAGGAAGTGTAGAGTCGGGTCTCAACTTCCAGCTTTTCGGCTTGTTGGGTTAGGTTATCAATACGAGCCTGCTCACCGGGCACAAGTGAAATCATTGCATTTTTTCTGTTTTCACAAGCACTTTACCACTTACCAAGGTGGTTTCAAAATTGGCATCCTCGTGATATGCAGATACATTGAAAGATGTTCCTAGTACCCTGATTTCCTGTTTTCCTGCTTCCACAATAAATGGCACAGCAGAACTCATCACTTCAAAATAGGCCTCTCCTTCCAGCTTCACACGGCGTTCTGCATCCGAAAATGACACAGGGTAAGTGAGCTTGCTGGCTGCATTCATCCACACCTTTGTGCCATCCGCAAGAACAAGCTGATACCTGGCACCGGCCGGGACGATCAATTCATGAAAAACTGCTTGACTGGCTTTCTGCTTAAAGGCCTCATTTTTTGAATATGAAAGCTTTTCGCCGGGCTGATTTTGAATTTCAAAGGCTGATTCTTTTAGTTGCATTTGAGCGGTATCGAGGGCAATCAAACTTCCATCTGCAAGCTTGAGGCTGGCTTTTAGCATCCTTTCAGGAAGCACCTCAACCAAAGGCTCTTCTTCTTGTTTATTGAGATGATCACCTTCATAAAGCAACAAAAAGCCCAAACCGGCCAATAATACAAACAAAGCAGCCCACCTCAAGGCAAAAACAAGGTTTATTCTTGATTTTCGTTTGGTTTGGATCTGCGCTTCCAACTTCTCCCATGCTTCCGGTAAATCCAATTTGTTGGCAAGTGCTTGCCAGTGGACCCTATCCAATATTTGCTGAAAATGAGCCATCTCTTCCTTGTTTTCAGGATGCTCATTTAACCATGCATTAAGCTGGTTTTGGTCTTCAGCCTTAAGCATTTGAGATCTGGATTTTGCTATGAGGTGCAAAATCTCTTCCGGAATCTTATGTTCTGGATTTTGAGTATTCATGATTTAATGACAATTTGATTAAGAAAAAGGGTGAGTCATCTGGATTTTTTTTCCAGGAAATAATTTTGAAGTGCTTTGTTTTCTCGCAAAACTTTGAGTGCCAGCTTAAGGTTTGATTTCAAGGTATTGATGGTAATCCCAAGTTTTTCAGCGGCTTTTTGGTATGAATAATTCTGAAGATAAACCAATTCAAGCGCAGCTCTGGATTTTTCAGGAATCTGTAAACAAGCCTGCGCGATAACTTGCTGTTCTTCTTCATCAAGGATAAAATCTAGCGCTTGTTTCACCTTTTCTTCTTTCATCCCTGAAAGCGGCTTTTGCTGACTCTTGTTCTTTTTAAGCCTATTCAAACACGCATTACGCACTGCGGTATAAAGGAAAGATTTGTAGGAAGTTTGGATGTGAAGAAAATATTTCTCCTCCCAAAACTTCACAAATACCTGCTGCACGACATCTTCGGCCTCCTGCTCGTCGCGTAGATAAAAAAATGCAGCAAGGTATAGCGCTTTGTAATAACGCTTAAACAACTCCCTGAAGGCCTTGCTGGCATCGAGGCGAAAAAACGAAGCGATATTTTTATCGTCCTGATTCATCGGCATTCCAATAATGAAAACATCCTGTTCTCATTCATAAGTCCCTTTCACCAGCAGTTTGCTTTCATGCATCATCCATTTTCCGTTTGCCATCACGCTGCGAAGGTTTAAGTTATTGTCAAGCAATAGTAAATCAGCATCAAATCCACTTTTTATCTGGCCTTTAGTATGCAATTTTAAAATCTTCGCAGGATTCTCGGTAATGGTTTTAAGTGCCACAGGAATGGTTAAGCCTTCATTATTGATCATATCAGTCCATTCGGAATGAAGCGACTTCAACGAACCCATTTCAAGTTTAACCAGTTTCCCCTGTTCATCAAAATGAGGCAGAGAGCCAAATGCATCAGACGTCATGGTAATATGCCCGATTGGAACTCCTGCTTCCAGAAGTGCCTTGACAGCAGCGGAGGGCTTGATTTCAATATCAGGAAAATATGGATAGGAACTTGCTGTGAGGTCAATATAAGATAGTTTCCCATATTTTTTGGCATCCTCAAAAATATAGCTATTGCGATTGCAGTGTGTTGGAAAAAACTGTTTTAAACTAAGTTCACTGGAATCGGCTACTTCATACAGCAACTTAAACGGGTTTTTAGCATCACCCATGTGAATGTTGATAATACCTGCTTTACCACCCAACATGCCACCAACGCGGGCATGCGCAGTCAATTTGGTGAGTTCTGCCAGGGTAGGGTGTGATGATCGGTGATCGGAGAGGGCAATTTCACCTACCCCAATCACTTCCTCTATTAAAGTAATATCGCGTCCCACATCACCTGTTAAGGTTGGCGTAGGAACCTGATAAGCACCTGCATACATCCAGGCCGATACGCCCTCAGCTCTAAGGGCTTTAACTTTCATCAATACAGATTCAAAGCTCCGTGTAAAACCATCTGTTCCCAAACAGCCTACTACACTTGTCACCCCTGCTTCTATCATATGCGAAAGTTGCATCTCAGGCGTTCGTGATGCGGGACCGCCTTCGCCTCCAGCACCGGCAATATGAACATGGGCATCAATAAATCCAGGGACTAATTTCAAACCACTGGCATCATATTATTTTAGCCATCGGAACCTGACTGGCCATCTGTGGTCGAATGGCAATTATTTTACCCCCCGCAACCAAAACATCGTTTTTGCCAATAGCTTCCGGTGTAAAAACATCAGCATTCGTTATTAAAAATAAATTAGATTCCATTTGTGCTGTATTTTTTATATTTATCTGTTGGAAAGCATTCCTTTTGGATACCAAAATTAAACATTCAACCGTGATAACACAAAAAACACTGAAGACAATCATTTAATGATTGCTGCGTTATAAGAGTAGTGTAATACTTAAAATCAGCAAATTATTTTTGTTAATAGTAGTAATGCCTGCATCTTCGTCTTAACTTTACAGTCCAAAACTTAATACCGTAACCATTATGAAACGTCTTGTTTTTTTGTTAATAGTCTTTACCGGAATGATTTATTTGTCCGGATGTACGGAAAAGTACAAGAAAGAAATCGAACAGCTAAATGCTACTGCTGACAGCTTGAAAGCTGTTGGCGAATCCAAAGACGCATTTGCAATGGAATATGTGCGCAGCTTTAATGCCATCCAGGCTAATCTCGACTCCATCAAACAGATGGAAAAGATTATCTCGGATCAAACGGACGCCAGCAATCCGGAAATGCGCAAACTTAACGAAGACAATATCAACAGAGACATCGACGCTATTTATCAATTACTGCTCAAGAACAAACAAATTGTAGATCGTCTGAAAAATCAGCTCAACTCAAGTGGCCAAAAAAACAGCGAGTTGGAGCAAATGATTGTAAATCTGAGCGAGCAAATCAGAGCCAAAGATTTGGAGCTTACAGCGCTTAAAGCTGATCTCTCACGTAAAAATTTGCAGATTGAAGATTTGGAAGCTAACCTTGAAGCTATGGAAGTACTGAACCAACAAAGAGCTGCTGAAATTGAAGCCAAAATAAACGAAATGAACACCGTTTATTATGTTACCGGCACTAAAAAAATCCTCGAAGAAAAGGGAATTATTATCAGTGAAGGCGGACTGCTTGGGATTGGCAAAACACAAAAACTCGTCAATAATCCCGATTTGAGTCTTTTCACTAAAGGTGACTTACGCGAAATATCTGCATTGCCCGTATTTAGCAAAAAAGCGGAATTGATTAGTATTCATCCTGCCGAAAGCTATCAATATCTTCAAGGCGACGAGAAACAAATCGACAGTCTCAAAATACTCCATCCAGATGATTTTTGGAGTTCTTCCAAATTTTTGGTGTTGATGATTAATTAGGCTGCTTAATGGGAGTTTTCTTATTTGATGATATGATATTCGGGCCGGTGAAAAGTCGCCGGCTCGGAGTTTCTTTGGGAATTAATTTACTCCCAAATCACGCTAAATTTTGCAATTTCAATTGCATTTATTGTGAATGTGGCTGGACCAAAAATAAGCAGGCGCTTCGCATGGAGCTGCCCAAAGCAGAAGATTTGCTTATTGCCCTGGAGCAAAAACTTAAAGAATCAACTGGTACTGAACTCGAACCTGACAGCATCACCTTTGCAGGAAATGGCGAACCGACCATGCATCCGGAGTTTGACCTCATTATTCGCGAAACAATCAAGTTACGCGATGTATATGCGCCCAAAGCACTCGTAAGCGTGCTCTCGAATGGCAGCATGCTTCACAAACCACTTATCATCGAAAGCCTCAAACTCGCTGATAATAACATTTTAAAACTGGATGGCGGCACAGAAAATACTATCCGCAAAATCAATATGCCGCTAAAGGCTTTCAGGCTTAATGAATATGTGACACAGCTAAAACGTTTCAATGGCAAAATCATCATACAAACGCTATTCGTTCGGGGCAAATACGGAAACGAAATCATCGATAATACCACGCAAAACGAGATCGATGCCTGGATCAAATTATTACTAACAATTCAACCGCAAAAGGTTATGATTTATGCCATTGAAAGAGATACTCCGGCAGAAAATCTCGAAAAAATCAGCCTCATGGAACTGGAACGTATTGCAGAAAAAGTAACAGCCATCGGAATAAAATCTGAAGTTTTTGCCTGACTGAAATGACGAATTATCCACCTAAAATACTCCTTGCTTTCTCCGAAACTTTTAACGAGGAAAAAGAACAGTTTTTTCACTGGCTGCTAAACAACGGCTATCCGGAACTTGCCGCGCTAAGCAGTGCAATCAGAGGCAGCGAAGACGCCTTAAAATGGCTGATGCAACATAAATTCTTCCATTTGGCAGCACTCGATGGAGCTATCGACAAGCAAACTAAAGCACGTGATTGGCTTGTAAAATTTAAATTTCCTTTGTTGGTAATGCTCGCCGATGCTGTAAATGAACATCAGGCTGCCGTTAATTATTTTCAAGATAACGACCTTCAAATCTTTCTGGTGATTGCCAAACGCATACGTGATTTCCGAAACAGACAAACCTTTGATTACCATAAAAAACGTTTCTAAAAAACAAAAGCAGGAGCCTGATGAACAAGCTCCTGCTTTTTTATTTCAAGTATTATAATTAGCTACATTTGGAATATCCACATGAGTTGCAGGTAAGGCAGCCGTCCTGATAGACCAAACTTTCATTTGAACCACATTCAGGACAGGTACTTCCATCAGCTTTTGTTCCGTCGGGAATATACCTTTTAATACCTCTCACAACGCCGTTTTTCCAGGTATTGATACTATCATCATCAAGCGTCAGGTTTTGAACCAGTTCAATTACATATGGCAATGGCATACCATGACGCAAGATACCCGAAATCAATTTGGCATAATTCCAGTATTCCTTATCAAAAGACCTGGACAAGGCTTCGATAGTGATTTTTATACCCTTGTTTATCAGTGAATTGAAAAATCGTAGCGCCTTCTCACCCCTTTACTTTTCGAATTACCACTCCTTCCTCAACCCAAGGCGGCAAGAAAAAGTCGTCTGCTTTTCCTGTAAAATTTCATAGGGTTTTCCGTTGAGTTTACCAACTACTGCAATCCACTTTCATAATTATTCTGAAAACGTACTACATCAGCTTCAAAGACGTTTTGGGCGTGGAGGCGCTGTTGTTTCCTTAAATTCTTCATTATCAGCATCCTTGCTTTTCTTTTCATCAGCACTGATCAAAACACCAGATCGTGAGCCGTCGCGGTAGATTGTCATTCCTTTTACATCCGCTTTCCCGGCAGTTTTGTAAATATCACTCACCCATTTCTTCATCCACTTCCTGAGGAACATTTACCGTAACACTAATGGAATGATCGACCCATTTCTGTATATCGCCCCTGCATCTTCACCTTGCTTACCCAATTGATATCATTAGAAGTAGCCTTGTAATAAGGCGACATTTTAATTACTTCTTTGAGTTGTGCGTCGGGGTAGCTTTTACTTCATCCACATTAAAACCATTTACTGTTAGCGTTTCAAATTTGGGATGAAATACGTTGTATTCTTCCCAGGAATCACCAACCTCATCAACAAACCCAACTGTTACATTTCTGTCGTTAGGATTTACTTTCTGCGGCGCTTATAAGAAACCATAAACACCGGCTCAACAATCCCGAAGTAGTTTGTACAGATACTTACACTACCTGTTGGTGCAATTGTAAGCATAGCTATATTACGACGACCAACGCGTTTCATTTTTCGTAAACCTCCGGATCGTTTTCACGAATACGGGTAATGAACGGATTATTCGCTTCGCGTTCGGTGTTGTAAACTGAAAGCACCTTCCGCTCTTCGGCCATATCACCGAGGAACGATAAACCTCGAGTGCCAGCATTTTATGCACTTCTGTCGAAAAGCTGGATTGCATCAGGTGATCCATAAGTTTCGCCCAAAGCAGCAAGCATATCGCCCTCGGCAGTGATACCAATTCCTGTTCTTCTTCCCCTGAAGTGCTTTCTTTCGAATATTTTTCCAAAGATTTAACTCAACCTGCTTTACCTCAATACTTTCAGGATCTGATTCGATCTTGGCTAAAATGGCATCAACTTTTTCTATTTCCAGATCAACTATATCGTCCATGATACGCTGAGCCATCCGCGCATGTTTGGTGAACAATTCAGCATCGAAACTGGCGTCAACTGTAAAAGGATTCTTAACATAGCTATATAAATTGATCGCCAGCAAGCGGCAACTATCGTAGGCACACAAAGGGATTTCGCCACAAGGGTTGGTCGAGAGGGTTTTAAATCCCAAATCGGCATAAGAATCCGGAATGGATTCATTAATGATTGTGTCCCAGAAAAGCACACCCGGCTCGGCAGAAGACCAGGCATTATGAATAATTTTATCCCAGAGCTTTCGGGCATCAGTTTCTTTTACAAAAATGGGATCTGGTGAGTCGATGGGATATTGCTGAACGAAAGTCTTATCTTCGATAACAGCTTTCATAAATTCATCTGTGATGCGCACTGAAACGTTTGCTCCGGTAACCTTGCCCAACTCCATTTTAGCATCAATAAACTTCTCTGCATCAGGATGTTTCACACTTATGCTGAGCATCAGAGCGCCTCTGCGGCCATCCTGAGCAACTTCACGGGTTGAATTGGAATAGCGCTCCATAAAAGGCACCACTCCGGTTGAGGTAAGTGCACTATTCTTTACAGGACTTCCGGTGGGTCTGATGTGCGACAAATCATGACCCACTCCCCCACGACGTTTCATCAGTTGCACCTGCTCCTGATCGATCTTCATGATGCCACCATAGGAATCAGAATTACCCTGGTTGCCAATTACGAAACAATTGGAGAGTGACGAAACCTGAAAATTATTTCCAATTCCGGCCATCGGACTTCCTTGCGGAACAATGTATTTGAAATCCTTGAGTACGGCATAAATTTCTTCCTCACTTACCGGATTCGGATACTTTTGTTCTATACGGGCAATCTCAGCTGCCAGCCTCCTGTGCATATCTTCAGGAGTACGTTCGTAAATATTACCTTGGCTGTCCTTGAGGGCATATTTATTCATCCAAACATTTGCAGCCAACACATCACCTTTAAAATACTCAGTGGCCCATTTGAGCACATCCTCATGAGCATATTTTGTTGTGGGTGTTTGTAGATGTTTTGGAATGGCTGTTACGGTATCTTCCACTTGTTCTTTTTGTTCAATTTCCTGCATTTCCGGTCTTGTTCTTTTTTCGAGCATTTTCTCGTAGAAATCACTTTTTAGTTCTTGTTTTTCAGTAATTTCCAGATTAGCAAACAAGTTGTTTTCCATTTTGTTAAAACCTTTGAATTATGCGATCTTATTAGTTAAACCCTTTAGAAACAACAAAGCATGTTGTATCTTTTTCCCTTAAAAAGGGTTTGCAAGATACAATCATATTTTGGTGGATCGCTGATGTATTTTTCAACGAAAGGTTGTTAATAAGTCAGCTATCCGAACAGCATCAAGCGGTTTTGACACTTATTCACCCATTGTTAATTTTTTTCTTTGGAAAATTAAAGAGTTTGGCACGGGTGCTTCTGATTGTGCTATTTACTCCATAACATCTTAATTGCTATGGCTATTAATACAATTGCGAATATTTTTCGAAGTATTTCTACCGGAATGGAAACGGCAAACTTAGACCCCAGGTAACCTCCCACAAAAAATGCTGCAGCAATAATCAAGGCATATTGCAAATTTAGTGCGCCTGCCTTGTAATAGTTATAGGCTGCAAGCAACCCGATTGGTGGAAGCATAATGGCCAAACTGGTTCCCTGTGCAGTATACTGATCCATATGCAAGATAAAAATAAGGGCCGGGATAATAATCAGAGCCCCGCCAATGCCAATTAATCCGCTAAAAACACCGGCCACAAGACCTATCAAGATAAGGATAATAACTGTTGATGCTGCCATAGTATTCATTTAAAAATCAAGACTTAATGAGATATAAAACACCGGTTCGCTAATTTCCAGATCCTCAATTCCCCAGGCAACATCGGCACGTATAAAATAACCCAGTAAGCTTGTCCGTGCACCAAATCCCATTCCGCCAACGATAGGGTCTTTCTGAATTTCGACCGAAATATTCAACGGGCCATTTTCGATATAAGAGGTGTACAGCGAGTTTGACGGGTCATAAGGATTTGGGCCTGTCCATGCCGTTCCTACATCCCCAAAAGCAACCAGCTGAAAATTCCGGACAAAATCGGAGCTAATGGGATTTTGGAACAGATAGCTAAATACCGGAAAACGAAATTCTGAGTTAAACACCACAAAACTATTTCCGTTTCTGATGTTTTGATTAAAACCCCTCATATTCGTTGCCAGGGTTTGAAACACATAATTCTGGGTGTAGTCGATAGGTGTTTCCTGATTAAAACTGGGAATCAGCCAGTTATCAACACCACCCATATAATAAATGAGTTTATCAGTGCCAAATGATGTACTTCCCGCAACGCGATTAGCCCAGATAAAATTACGATGCAGGCGCTGATAATGACGCCAGTCGAAACCTAAAACAATAAAATTACTGGCGTTGGCATCGATCAGCTGAAAATACTCTCCAAATACTTTCCCGCGCATTCCGGTATGCAAATTCATTCCGATTTGCTTACTGTTATCGTAAACCAATTCTGTACGCAAACCACCCCAGTTTTGAAACTCATTCGCTCTGGCGAGATTCACCTGATCTGTTGATAGAAAAACTTTTTGATCGTTACGGTAAATTGCTGTTCCACGGACACTAAGGACCTCACTAAATGGCCAGCTCAACATATAAAATGCCTCATGCGAGTAGGTTCGACTGATATAAGTATTTTGGAAATCTTCAATACTCTGCCTGTGCAGTACAATATGCTTATCCATTCTCTTTTTCAGGTTACTAAAGCTGGCCGCATACTCATTATTTATCAAACTGGTGTTCAATCTAACGCCACCACTCAAGCGATAATCTTCAAGTAAATCAGTAAGATTCACACCAAGAAACACGTTAAAGCCAGGATTGAGATAAATGGGTGATCCACCACCTGAAAAAGGCTGATAACTGTAGTTTATATAAGTGAAATCGACTTGCGTAACCAACTCATCGTAAAAATACTCTACATAGTAATTTCGTCTTTTTGGTGTTGGCGGCTCTTCTGCTTCTTCAGAGCGCAGCATCATACTCACATCACGCAGATCAGTGCGCCTGTTTCCGGCAATTCCAAAAGCACCCTGACGTGCGGGCAATGCCTGTTGCCTGAGCGAATCTGCAGGCAAAACCTGCCTATAAAGCATCCTGAAACGTTTAGTGATTACCCTGTTTGTGTCTTCTTTAGTGGCAATTTCCTCTTGCTCCTTTTCAATCCTGGCACGTGCAAAATTGGTCATAAAATCAGCCTGCGTTTCAGGCTCCAATTCACTATCATGAAGCGTAAAAAACTTCATTTTCTGATCATCAGGCAATTGCAGGATAGTTGTTCCATTAAGGGAATTGTAGCTGAAATCGAGTATGCTTCT
This sequence comes from Bacteroidales bacterium, assembly GCA_018399335.1. Classification (GTDB taxonomy): domain Bacteria; phylum Bacteroidota; class Bacteroidia; order Bacteroidales; family F082; genus UBA5536. The sequence continues at coordinate 45,952 of JAGYNM010000004.1, forward strand.
GGTGAAATTTGTTAGCTGATGCTGATGCGTAAAATAGCGATAATGTATTGTAGTATCTACATAATTGATCGCACTATCAAAACGGGCCTCAAAAAGATTGTACACCCCATTTTTGTCGCTTAAAAAGCGAAAACGTCCGCCGCCAGCGTCTTGCGGAAGGATTTCATGCGCTAATTGTTGTCCGCTTATCGGTAAAAGCACTTGCTTTTTTTGACTGTAATCGTAAGCGAAAAGCCGGAGCTGACCACCATCAACGGGTTCAGGCTTATCCTGGATTTCAAGGGTGTCGGACTGGCGGTCAGAACTAAAAATAATACGTCTGTCACCATCCACAAATACCGGATTCAAATCCGTATAATAATCAAAAGTGATCTGATTAAAAGTGTTGGAAGGAATATCGTAAACATAAATATCCGGACGCCCCTGTTGCACGGCAGCCATCACGATTTTTGTACCACTTTGGGCATAATCGATTGAAGTGATTTTCTGAACAGCAATCATATTACGCGATTCAACCGAACGATCATCCAGGTTGTAGAAATGCAACCACAGTTTTCCTTTTGATTCTGTAACAAATGCCAGCAATGTTCCAAGCGGGTGCCAGCTCATTACAGGATAGCTTTCGTCGGGCATTTCATCGGAGCGATAACCTGTTTGAAAAAGTTTTCGCTTTTTTCCGCTCTGCTGATCCTGCAACCAAAATCTTATTTTTCCTTCGTCGCGTGTGATATAGCTCAAATACCTGCCATCAGGGCTTATTGTTGGCCTTTCGAAGCTCCGGTAGTTGCGGTATTTCAAGGGAACTGTTTTAGCGGGCAGGCGGGTTTCCTGCTCCCCATAATACGTTTCATAATGTGCATACCAGTTTTTCACGAGCTGCTTAAACTTCAGGCCTGTAACGTAAAGAAATCCTTGTTGCACATTGCGACTCATCTGCGTCATATGAGCAATTTCGGGCAATGAAGCCGACCCATAAGTTTCTGTAAGATAGCGCCATAATGAATTCCCGGCAACGCGAGCATCTTCTCCCGTAAGTCGATTCAGCTTTTCAAATCGGCCCGAGACAATTCCTTCACGCAACCTGTCATCCATCAGGCTGTTCCAGTCTTCCGAAACAAATGATAAAATGCCTTCCTTGTACCAATCAGGCAAATTAAAAATCGCAGTGTTACGAATTTGCGCCCCGATACTACCTCCATACATCAGTTGGTTCAGTAACATTTCTGCCACTCCTTTTCGAATCTGCTGTTCAAAATTTTGGTAATTTCCATCAAAATAAAGGATCACTTTGGTGCCCAAAATCCGGGTTATACCGCCGGTATTATATTCTTGCTCAGATGCCAATCCGATATTACTTTGTTTCAGATCGCTCAGGCTATTGAAAATGATAAACTGAATTTTTTCACTCAGGTTACTTTGCAGTTTTCTTTCGAGCAATGGAATCTGTTGCCTGGCATATTCTGCTGTATATAAAGCCAATTCATTTCCATTCAGGTAAAAATAAGTATCAAAATCATCATAACGGTAATACGTCCAAATGGTATTATCCCATTGCACGCGATTCTTCCCAAATGTTAAATTAGAGCCATTGTAAAACTGTGCCTGCACATCAACAACTGCGAAAGCCAGCACCAAAAAAACCACCAACACCTTTAAAAAGGAGCGTAGGTTTTGAACGAAAAGGCGTAATGAGTTGTTTACAGCAATAACCATGGCTTAGCTTCTGTGGCGCTAAAGTACTATTTTTTTAACTGAATAAACGGCCTTCATTAAAGGTGTAAAACCTATATTTGTTCAAGTTTATAAATCATTTAAGCCGAATTGTATGCTTCAAATAAAAAGATTTGTTTTTAACCCATTTCAAGTGAATACTTATGTGGTTTACGACGAAACCAAAAAATGTGTTATAATTGATGCTGCCTGCTCAGAACCTTCTGAAGAAGAATTACTTAGCACGTTCATAGCTGAAAATCAGCTTACACCAGTTCATATTTTAAATACACACAACCACATTGATCATATCCTGGGCAATGCCTTTGTTTCAGAAAAATACAGCCTTCCCATCACGGCCCATGCCGATGGCGGTCGCTACCTGAGTAATGCTTTCGCACATGCACAGTCGTTTGGATTGAACCTGACAAAAATAGCTGAACCTACTGTAAAAATCGCGGACGGTGATTGGATTTCATTCGGAAACCGCCGGTTAAAGGTATTGTCTGCTCCCGGCCATGCCGATGGTAGTGTTTGTTTTTATGACGAAACAACACCAATGGTAATAGCCGGAGATGTGCTTTTTTATCAAAGCATTGGCCGCACCGACTTGCCCGGAGGCGATTACGATTTACTAAAAGAAAGCATCTGGGGAAAATTATTTGTGCTTCCGGAGGAAACCATTGTTTATCCGGGTCATGGTCCGGAAACTACAATCGGAAGCGAAAAAATCAGTAATCCTTTTGTGGCAATCGGCTGATTTCGATAAGGCTTTTAGCGATCAGTTTGTCATCAAGATCCATCATACATTTGAAATGCCCTCTGGGGCAGCGTTCAAACCCTATCTTGCTGCATGGTCTGCACGAAAGATTATTGTTTTCGATAATCCTTACACGCTCCGGAAAGGCTGGAATATAAGGATACATACCTAATTGCGGAACTGTGTTTCCCCACACCGAAACCACAGGTTTATTAAATGCTGCCGCAATGTGCATCAAACCAGTATCGTTTGTTAGCACAGCATCAGCCCTCCGAATCATTTCAGCAGATTGGCTCAGGGTGAGTTTTCCACAAGCATTCCATACCCGATCGACAAACAGGGATTCTAACTCCTCACCACGCTCCTGATCTTCCCTTCCACCAAGTAAAATTAAAGGTTTAGACAATTGCGTGATCACTTCAACAAGCTTGG
>JAGYNM010000040.1 GCA_018399335.1 Bacteroidales bacterium
AGGGGTGTTACTTTTATAAAAGGGAAAGGCTGGTACACCAAAACTGAACACGATATCCTGATGGTGATTGTTAAGAAAATGGAATCACATCAGTTGTTTAGAATTGTCAGAGAAGAAGATCCAGAAGCTTTTGTTTCCCTTAATACGGTTATGGGAGTTTACGGTAAAGGCTTTGATATTATTCGTTAAGCCTTGTTTCTCAGAAATGTCAACTTCAACTGAGAAATTACCACACCAGACAACATCATAAGGCATCCGAAAAGAGCAACCAGACTGAGTTTTTCTTCCAGGATCAGCCACCCCCCAAAAGCTGCAAAAGCTGCTTCGAGGCTGAGAATAAGGGCGGCGTGATCAGCTCTTACATTGCGCTGTCCAACCACCTGAAGCGTATAACCAATCCCAACGGATGCCACCCCTGCATACAGCAAAGGAATCCAGGCGCCAGTGATATTTGTGTGGTTTAATGGTTCGCCAAAGGCCAGCCCTGCAATCAAGCTAATCACACCTGTAAATAAATACTGTGAGATGGCCAGAAGCCTGAAATCATATCTTGGACTTAAGTAAGAAAGAATAATCAAGTGTAAAGCCCAAAACAAAGCGCTTGTCAAGACCAACAAATCACCTGTCTGCATTGAAGTGCCGGGGAAAATAGACAGAAAATATAACCCAATCAGAGCCAGAATTACGCCAAGCCAGGTTTGCATCGTTGATCGGTTTTTGGATCGAATACTCAGCAATGGAACAAAAACGATGTAAAGACTTGTGATAAATCCTGCATTGCCTGCTGTTGTGTATTTTAGGCCAAGTTGCTGAAAAAAGGCAGCAAAAAACAAGGGAATACCAGCAAGCAATCCCATGATAAGCGCTGACTTTAGGTTTGTTAATGGTTTAAAGACACCTTTTTTCAACCATAGCAGTGGTAATAAACTCAGCGTACCCAATAAAAAACGGATACCGTTGAAAGTTAAGGGTTGCATATACTCCATTCCCTGACGCTGGGCAACAAAGGCGAATCCCCAAATTAGCGAAGCACCAAACAAACCTAAGTGACCTGCATTGAGTGGTCGATTCATTCCAGTCGAAGTTTTTTCCAGGTTCTTGTTAGTAAATATAGAGAAGTTAAACCGATAATAATGAGGAAAATAGCTGTGGTGTATTTAGCATAAAGTATTTCTCCGATTGCGAATAAGGTGCTATAAACAAATAAAACTCCCCAAATCATGGCTAATATTCCTGTGGGAACGTCCCATTTTAGATCTTTGGATTTGTCAAGTGTTATGCCTTCATTTTCAGCGTCTATGACTATTTTCTTCCAGCCTGGACCACCAGGTCGGATGCGTTTGTAAAAAGAACGCAGTGTTTCCTGATCTGCAGGAGGAGTGAGCCATGTAACAATTAACCAGCTAATTGTGGTAATGCCTACTGCTGCCAAAATTTTAAAAGTTTCGCCGGGATTGTATCCCCAGAAACGTTCCGCTGCCAAAAAGCCAAGCGCTACTACAAAAGAAACGATCATGCCAGTGAGTTCGGTGTAGGCATTTATTCGCCACCAGAACCAACGTAAGATATAAATCAAACCCGTTCCGGCACCAATCTGAAGTAAAATATGAAAAGCCTGTAATGCATTTTGAAGCATCAGTGCCAGTAATACTGCAAAAAACATTAGAACAGCCGTTGTAATTCTTCCGGCAATAACTTGTTGTCGCTGAGTGGCTTCTGGTTTCAAAAAGCGAACATAGAAATCATTTACAATATAGGATGACCCCCAGTTGAGCTGTGAAGCGGTTGTGGACATAAAAGCTGCAATCAGTGATGCAACCACAAGACCCAGAAAGCCATGAGGCAGCATTTTAAGCATGGCAGGATAGGCCAGATCATGTTGTACATACTGTGGGTCCATATTTGGGAAGGCCTGCTGAAGGGATGCCAGATCAGGAAAAACTATTAAAGAAAGCAATCCAACAATAATCCATGGCCAGGGTCTCAGGGCATAATGAAAAAAGTTAAAAAGCAAGGTGGCGCCAATGGCATTCTTTTCGTCTTTGGCCGATAACATGCGCTGAGCGATATAACCTCCACCGCCTGGTTCGGCGCCCGGATACCATACGCTCCACCATTGCACTGCTAAAGGAATTACCAATAATGACACAAACATATCCGTATTGCTGAGTTCTGGAATCAGGTTTAATTGTGGTGCGACTGCCGGATGAGCAAAAAGTGTCGCCAGATCACCGGTTTCTTTATTTACGAGGATGATAGCTGCTCCGATTGCTCCAGTCATGGCCAGGCTAAACTGAAAAAAGTCGGTGTACAAAATACTTTTTAAGCCGCCCAGAGCGCTATAAAAAACAACTATAACAGCAGCAATAATAAGGGTTTGACTGGCTGACCAATCAACATTACTCCACTTATTTTGATCAATGCAATGGAAACAGATGCAATCACCATAATATTGAAGAATGCGCCCAAATAAATTGCCCGGAAACCTCGCAGAAACGCTGCCATTTTCCGCTGTAGCGAATTTCATAAAACTCCAAGGTCGGTCAATACTTTAGATCTGTTCAGAGTTTTGCATATACAAAAACCGTAAAGCATTCCCGTGAATAAAAGGCCCGCAAAGCCAGTTTCCTGCAACGCCATTTTGCCGAACAATATCTGTTACAAGATTTGGAGTATCACACGAAAAGGTAGTTGCCACCATACTCCTTTGCTTGACCACCAGGCATATTGCGTCCGGAAAGAAAAACTCATTATATCCTTTGCCTGCATTGCATTGATATATCCCGATACTAATCAGCAAAACAAAGAAAACTCCTACAATGGTCCAGTCGAGTGTGTTCAGATTCATTTTTGGCGTTAATTAGTTATTTATATCCAGCCATTGCCGGAGAATATTAGTAAACTTCTTTTGCGTTTCTCTCATCAAAATGCCGGATTCTGGTAGCATGTGAACCACCTTGTTTACGATTTTTAGCGCATCAGTTTTTCCGGAAGGCATTACAGCTGTGGACGACCAGGCATCATAGCCACCATAGACATAAATAATCTGATTGCCAGTTTTTGCGAGAAAACGATTCACTTTTATTTGCAATCCCTTTTTAAACCGAGCTTTAGCACCAACAGGAAGCCCGTGATTGAAATCAGGTTTTCTGATAATGAATGAGTTGCCAAATGGTTTTTGTATCATAGGTGTAAAATCCCATTCAGTTAGTGCCTGATAAAAAATGCCTGCATACCTTCGAGACTTTGATCTGCAAAAAATCTAACCCGGTAGCTGCTATCAGGCATTAAAATTTCATCATTTGAAACAATTGTATCTGGAAAATTAGTGCATGAATAAGGATACCATTGCCAATAAGCAAGAAGCGGTTTCAAGTACATTTAACTCCAAAAGCACGATCAATACCGCCAGCCCGATTATAAGTAAAACCTCTTTTTGAAGTGGAATCTTCGAATTGATTTCGGAAAAAGATCGCGGTTGTTCAATAATTTAAACTGTAAAATCAAGTAATTTCTTTCTGCATTCAGCAGTTCCCACAGTGTCCAAAAATACTGAACTCTGGAGTCAGCTTCTGAAAAATTTAGTGGAGCAACATACGCAACAGTGTTAGCTGCAACATCGTTGGGATAGAAATAGCGATAGTAAAGGCTCGTTTGACCGCCTTTGCTGATACCGGTTGCCAGCCAAGGTGATTGATAAATATTTTTGAGTTTGGTGGTTATGGTATGCAAATCATGCGTAGCATTTCAAGCGTTAATGTTTTCCAATCCTGGTTTTCAGGCATGCTTGCTAAAAAAACCTGTGTTCAACCATTAAATTTGCATCCAGATTTTCGCGATTTCTTCTTCATAAAATGGGTACAAGCATAATCCAGCGTTGTAACCTTCCGTAATAACACCATGGGTTTTGGAAATCGGAATGGCGTAAAATAATACGTTGCAGAAAGCTTCCTTTTGGGTTTTTGGGATCGACAGGCTGTTTTAAAAAAGAAAACAAAGGCGTCAACATAGCGCTTGTTTTGAATTTGCAGAGGGTCTCAATTTTTCAAAACCTAATTGTTCCAGTTTCTCTTTTAATGGTTGTGCTGTTAATTTAGCGTTGAATGCAAAGCAGCAGCAGGACAAAAGTCCTTTAATAACTTTTCGGGCCATGAGTTTTGGTTTTTGGTGCAAGTTAGCGGATTCTGTTGTAATTACTAATATCTCCCAAGTTTTTGCGAAAAAATCTTGCAATGATCTTGAAAAGTAAAAGCCGGCCATTGTAAAACAGCCGGCTTTAGTATTAACCAATTTAAAATTATTTGTATTTAGATCCTGTTATTTAGCGGTTTAACACAATTTTAGTAGTGTAAGTTTGATTTTTCTGTTTGCAGATTCCAGAATATACATGCCTACAGGAATTGTGCTTTCGGAGTCCAGCGAATGGTATTGTTTCCGGCATTGAATTCACGTTCAGAAACTGTTGCAATCACCACAGCCTTTAAGATCATGAAAGCTTGATGCTGACGATTTCTTTTTCAGTTAGATTGAAACGAATGGTGGTTTCTTCACTGAATCGGATTTGGCACTACGCGCAAACTTCCTGCAGTTTGATTTTCAGACAAAACCTACATGCATACCGGTTTCAAATAAGTTGACAAAGGTTCACCCAGCAACACCGGCTTCATTTTCAACTGAATTGCAAGTGTAGGGTGTACCAAGTGTAGCTGTCAAGTAAACCTTCGGGTGATACAACGATTTGTGTTTTTCATCATTAATTGTTGCAGTAAATGGGAAGTGACATCACCTTCAGTTTCTTCCAGCGTAACTAATGTAGCCACGTTTTCGTTAAGTAATTTCCTCGCCACCAACCATATGAACCGGTTCCGGAAAGGTTAAAGTGATGTCAGCAAATGTTTCAATTCCCGTAGAGCCAGGAGCCGGATCAAAGTTGACAGTTGCAGGGAAACCAGCTGATTCCTCTGAATAAGCAGCCTGTAGAATACCTTTGTTGCTATTATCCTGAACAAAAACTACAACCATCAAATCGTCCATTTCTTCAACAAAGTAGTAGACATATCATGACTGTAGAAAGTGTAGTTGTTTCGCCTGCAGTAAGATCTATAGTAGTACCACTCGCATCGGGCAGCATTTTCATCATCACATGATGGAATTCTGTTTCACCATTGCTGGCAACATTTCCGGTTGTCACTTTTTCGATAACAGCCATATGAACAGTAACATCAAACAAATCAACAAATGGTAAGAATTGTGCTTCTACAGAAATTACGTCACCTTCAATTACTTGTATGGCTTCAATAGTCATAAAAGCTGGATTTGCCATGCCATTGTTAAAGGCGTTATTAACTGCACCTGCAGATGTTGCCACATTTGTACCTTCTACGAATAGCTGTGGCACAGCATTTACACCATAAAATGTTCTGCGCACACCACCTTCGGCTGTGTAATAAGGGTCACCGCTTCCCGGCCAGCTCATTTGGTATTTGATCAATGCAATATCATCGCCATTTTGTTCGATAAATGGATTAAAAACGCTGTTATTAAAAGAAGCACAGGGGGCACAGGTTGAGCTGGTAAATTCTTCAAAGAGCGGCCTGCGCTGAACAGTTTGGGTAGCAACACCAATTGTCCTGTTAATAGTATCATTTTCAGGATTTTGATCAAAGTCTTCATTTACATTTGAAACCCAGATTTTAAACTCGTGACTGCCTGGATCGGCTACTAATGTCTGATCTGCAGTGAAATTATAACTTTGATTAGTGTTCAAGCTCAAACCAGTAAAAGAAGTAGTATTCACATCTCCGCCATCTAGAGTCCAATTAATATCAAAGGAATTAATTTGGTTGATTCCTTCATTCATTACTTTTCCGCTTATTTCCTGTTCGCCTGTAAAATATGAAGGCAGATCAAGGCTTTGCAGGCCAGCGTCCAGCTCTTGACGGACAAAAAGTTTGATATCATCTATAAACCAGTAGTCCATATTATACAGGTTGCCACTAAGAAAGATTGAGAACTGGAAGTTGTCCTGGCCAACGTCTGACAACTCAACGGTTTGAAGCACAGGGCCTACATTGCCAGTTGGTGTGCTTTGCCATGCAACTTCCCATTCACCACCATCTATACGTGTTGCAACGCCAATTGAAACACCGTTAGCATACCAATCATAGAAATGTCTAAAATTTAAAGTAACCTCATCATTACCAGTTAAATCAATGCTTGGAGAAATTAATCTCGAAGTTGTGTTGGCACTTGTGTAAGTAAATTTGGCTTCAGGTGCTTCACCCCCGGCTGTGGCTGTGCTGCTGCGTGACCATTGATTTGGCAAACCATCGATGGTAAAACCGTTTGGAGGAAAAGTTGAACTTGAAAAATCCTCGTTCAGAAACATCTGAGCAAAACTCAGTTGTACTAAGAAAAGTGCTGTAAGTAAAGTAAATAATTTTTTCATGGGCTTTTTGGTTTAAGTGATTGATTAATTGACTTATTATGCAGATTGCAAATGTTTAGGGCGATCAGCAAATTGATCGATATAGAATAATTGCTTTTGTAAGGATTGCCTGGCACGATTAAGTTGCGATTTGGAAGTATTGATAGAAATATGCAGCATTTCGCTGATTTCTTTATGGGTATATCCGTCAATCGAATTGAGACTGAAAACTGTTTGATATCCTTTGGGAAGCATTTTTACTAAGGTAAGCAGTTCTTCCTGTACCAAACTTGATATCACATGTTGCTCACTCACAATAGCTTCTGGCTGATAAGTGAGTTCTGATTCGTTTTGGTAAACCCGTTTTCGTTTATAGAAATTGAGCGCGGTTGTAATCATAATACGCCTGATCCAACCTTCGAATGAACCATTAAATTGAAAATCAGAAAGGTAACGGAATACTTTAATAAATCCGTCTTGCATAATGTCTTCAGCATCACATGATGATTTGGCATAGCGTTGACAAACTGTTAACATCTTGGGTGCAAACCGATTGTAAAGCTCGTTTTGAGCTTTATTATCCTTATTAAGGCATTGTTGTATCAGTTGCAGTTCGCTCATCAGACGATTTCAAGGTGTTTTAGCATCAAAAAAATAAACATTACAATCAAGGCGATATACAATAGTGTGACTAATTGTTTTTGCGTAGGCCAATTTGATTTTTTATGTTTCAATTTTATGAATGCTCATGTTAACGATGAGCGAATGTAGAGTCTTAAGAAATAGGGGAAGAATAATTGACTACTACAAAACCACTACATTTAATGATTTGTTAACATAATTTGTGTAGTTATATTTCTACAAAAAAAATTATAACACAATGAAAATCAATTAAAATAATATTGTAATAGCTCTACAAAGGGAAATGAAGGAGAACAAAACCTTAAAATTGGGAAACAGTTGATCTATTCGGCAATGCGTTGTTAAAATTCTTGCAAATAATCAATAATACTCTGTTCTTGATCCAGGTTTAGCTTTTTCCTCAAACGGTATCGTCCCATCTCTACTGCACGTGTTGAGGTATTGTTAAGCGCAGCAATTTCTTTTGAAGAGAGGTTTAACCTTAGCATGGCACACAGTCTTTCCTCATTTTTTGTGAGATCAGGGAAATGCTGTTTGAGTTTTTTTACAAAACCCTGATTGGATTGATTGATTGTTTTTTGAAACTCATCCAGTTCTTTTTGAATTTGAAGGTTTTGTTGCACGTTGATGAGTAATTCTTTTATTCTGGTTTCACGATCGTTATCGTTAGTATTGCGTAAATTTTTTAGTTCATTTTTTAATTCGTGGAGGAACTTGTTTTTCTCACCCAGATGAAGCGCAAAATTTGTCAATTCGTTCGATTTGCTTTTCAATTCAGCTTGCATCAACTCCTCCCTTGCCTTATTCAAGCTCTCTTTTTGGGATAGCAGGAGTTTATTCTTTCGGTTTCTGCTTTGAAGTTTCCCGTAAATGAATAAACCGAAAATGAGAAGGAGTAATAATGAGAGCAAAAGCAGCAGTTGTCGCGAGTTATTTAATTTTTGTTCGCGCTGAAGCAGGGCTATCTCATTATCTTTCAGTGCGATTTCTTTTTCTTTTAAGTCGAGTGCGAATCGTGTTTGGATTTCATCCAGTTGTTCCGATTTTTTGATATTGAACAATGAATCTTTAAAATGAGAATGTTGCTTGTAATATTTTAGCGCTTCAGAAATATTGCCTTTGCTTTCGTTGGCCTTCGCCAAACCAGCAGTTGCATCTCGTAATCCCTCGAGATCAGATGTTTCACGCGCAATTTCAAGTATTTCATTAAAAGCCAGCATGGCTTTCTCGAATTCACCGGATTTGTTCAGGTGCTCGCCCGATGCATGCAGGGAGGCAATCAATCCAGCTGTATTCCCGATTTTACGGTTGATGGCAATACTTCGTTCGAAATAGTTACTAGCCAATGCATTACTTTCCTTATTAGAATAAATTAGTCCGATATTACTAAAATTTATGGCCAGGTTTGTTTGGTAGTTATGTTTTTCATTAATTTCAACAGCCTGGTTATAGTATTCCAATGCCAAATCTTCCTGATATTCAAGACGGTATATTTCTCCGATATTATTCAGTGATGCAGCAATGTCCTTGGGATTGCCAAGTTTTTGCCTGGTTTTTAGTGATTCATTAAAATAGTGAAGTGCCGAAGTATAATCGGCTTGATAGTAAAAAATGCCTCCTATCGAATTTAGTGCGGTTGCTTTTTCTTCTTCAGCATTGCTGCTTTTGGCGTGTTCGAGGGCTTTGGTAAAATAATACAGGCCCTGATCGTAATCATAATGGTTGGTGATATAAATCCACCCCAATTTATTGTATAACCGTGCTAATTCAGGTTCGTCTTCAAGCTTTTGAAAATGCTTGATGCTGATAAGATAATAATTGATGGTGGGCTGGTAGTTATGTTGAATTTCAAAAAGTTCGCCCATTACTTTATTTGAAATAGCGCAGGCTTTTACATTTTGAATCTGATTGGCAAGAGCAAGTGCTTTTTTGCTGTAATAGAGTGCTTTTTCAGGCATGGTTTCACTATGGTGCAAGGCTAATTCGTTCAGGGTTTGAACTTTTTCCAGATTATCTTCAAGTAAGGCGAGGCGTGCAATCAAACTATCCGAAACATAGGGCTGATCCTGAGCTATTGAAAGTTTGCAGCTGAGCGATAGTAAAATAAATGCAATCAGAATTTTTCCATTCATTGTCTTATTGAAGTATAACTCAGATTAATAAGAAACCGATTCAAGATCATTTATTATTCATAGGGGTCTGTCGTAGGTATCACGTAAAACTCACCTGTCCGGGGATCTTTGTAAAATTTACTATAACCATTAATGCTTTCCAGGTTAGCATCAACGCTTCCTTTAATGTATACGGTATTCACCACATCAACTTCGCCTTTAACATTTATAGCTTCTTCGGTATGAATAGCAATGGGACTCAAGCGTGGAATTATTCCTGCATTTTGCAGTACAATCACCCAAATACCGACGGTGATCAGAATCAGAAGACTTTTGATGAAAGGATAATGTTGTTCCATAATGATGAGGCTTTTGTAATTTTTCGATGATAATTGACGGATATTTGATAACAAAAGTACATGATTTTTTTTCCATAAAATTATCCAGCACCTGAAGAAAAGGAAAAGCTCTTTTTCGTTGCCAAAAAAAAATAGCAGAACGGTAACGAACTGCTATTTTTATGAATGATAAATTATTTTTGCTGTTAAAACCAGCCGGCAATTGGGATTCTGAAGGGCCATGGAATGGATATCAAAATCAAAACCAAGCTGATGAGGTAATAATAAAACGCTTTTTTGGCACCTTTTGGCTCTGAAAAATACTGTTTTGATTTGCTGTAGCCAATGGTTAATATGATGATGGCGATAATCATCAGACTAATATGTTCAACAAGATAAAATCGTAAAATACTGTCTTTCATGCTTGTTGCAGCAAAAACAACTTTTGGGCTTATAAAATAAAGTACAAGACCAATTAAAAACTGTATGTGTGTTAAAATCAGGGTATAAAGGCTGATAGATTTCACTTGGATATCAGCTTTACCAAAGGCTTTGCGGCCCAATTGAATCAGCGTGGCGATAAACATAAAAAGCAATAACCACCTTAATCCGGAATGACTTTTAAGAAGTATAGTATATAGCATAAGAATTTGTTTTTACAATCCTTTTAAACAAGCAGATTGCAAGAGTGTTCAAGCAGCTTTAAAAATTATGTTCTAAAAAAACGAATTGCTGAAACTTTAAAACTGGCATATACTTCAGAACCAGGTGTTAAGTTCAGCGTGTCGAACGAACTTTCTGATATATTTACGATGAGGTCAATGCCGCATGCGATCTCAATTTCATAACCAAAGGGAGTTTTTTGAGTTTGTTTTACTGTCCCTTTCAGCGAATTTTGAGCGCTGGTTTGGGGCAGGGTTTTGCTCAGAAAGATCTGTTTTTCATCAATTACAACTGCCCCTGCACCAGCTTCCAGGTCGCAGTGCGTCAGAAGAATAACATCATTTAGGATCACTTTTCGCAGACCTTTTTCAATTTCGGGAAGCAGTTCGGCGGCAAAAAAGTTTTGCAGCCCTGACAACTCAGCCGCAAAAGCTGAAGCCGGATTTCGGAAAACATCATGGGGCTGCCCCATTGAATCAGTTTGCCCGATTGCATAATTCCGATGGTTTTGGCCATCCTCAGCGCTTCTTCATAATCATGCGTTACATGCAATATGGTTGTGCCGTTATTGTTAAGCGCTTTCAGAAGTTTGCGCAAATCGTGACGCAGCAGCACATCCAGGCTCGAAAGCGGTTCGTCGAGCAGCAAAAGTGACGGTTCTGTAGCAAGCGCTCTGGCCAGCATCACACGCTGTGCTTCACCACCAGAAAGCTGGCCGGGTTTTCGGATCCAACAAATGTGTCAATGGAAATTGAAGTGCAAGCTCGCGTACTTTATTATTAATCTTTGCTTGCCTATCTTGTTGATGCGCAAGGCAAAAGAAATGTTCCTTTACAGTTAGATGTGGAAAAAGTACGGGCTTTTGAAAAACCATCGAAGCCCTGCGTTGCTGAACCGGGGGGAGTTTGTTTACGTTTTTACCTGCCAGCCATATTTCGCCCTGATCAGCATTTTGAAAACCACAGATTAATTCGAGAGCAGGGTTTTTTCCAGATCCACTGGGGCCCAGCAACACACAATAATCTCCCTGCTGAATCTTTAAAATCAATAGCCTTCAGTTCGAAACCACCGAGTTTTTGCAAGTCTTTAATTTGAGCATCGGATTGTCTTAGCCAGTAACCTCAAACTGGATAAAAACGATCAGGCTGATGAGCACAAAAAGTGCAGCAAATGCCTTGAGCAGACTTTAATCCGAAAGCATTGAAGCGGTCGAAGATCATGCAGGGTAACCCAGGGTGGTAGGCAATTATCACAATGGCTGCCAAATTCGCTCATAGCCCTGCCAAACATCATCACATAACCGCTCAAAATGCCTTTGGCAGCCATGGGCAGGCTAACAAGATAAAGGTCTGCCACTGACTGGCTCCCAGATTTAAAGCTGCTTTTCGTATAGGCCGGTTTGGGCTTCAAAAGCATCGCGTGAAGCGTTATATAAAAATGGAAGACTCACAAAAGCCATCGCAATGGCGATTCCAGCAGGCTGATCAATAAAACTGATGCCGATCGATGACGCCCATTGGCCAAGCACGCTTTCGCGATTGATTATGCCAAGCAATGCGATACCAGCAGCCGAATGCGGAATCATCACAGGCAAATCAATAATGGCATTGATAACGGTTTCAATTTAAAACGGCTTCTGGCCATGAGCCAGCAAAAGGAACAGTTATAAATCCTGCTATGATAGTGGTACCTTCATCGCAATTCCTAAAGTGCGAAAAATACTTTTTGGCTAACTTGTTGATCAGAAGCCGCTTCTATTAGTCCACTCAGGCCGGGAGCCATAATCAGACGAAGCAGCGGTGCCAATACAAAAAAGCAGTACGATTCCGCTTAAAAAAATGAAAACCAGCCGAAGCCAGCTGTATTTGTAACCATACAAAAAGGTGGTTTTCGCATGCAATGTTACGAAAAACCACCTTATTTTTTAGCTAGTTTATAAACCTATTGCAGTTTTCACAGCTTTTGCACAGCATCTTTATGCACCAGAATGCTGATGGTTTTGTAGGCTACAAGCCTCTGAAGCAAAGAAATAACCTTCATACACATGATCTTCGGTACCCCAGGAGTTTTTCACTTTATAATATTTATTTCCTTTCTGATCTTTGGCAATGCCAACAAGGAGCATCAGATGTCGTCAGTGGTTTTCGTAATTGTTAAAAGCGGTTTGACGTACTTCAGGCGTTATTTCTTTTCCTGTATGATTTGTTCGAAAGCATAAAGTGCTTTCTCCCTGTCTTTGGTGTTTAAACCAGCCAGACTGTCTTTGGTAGCCCCCATAAATTTTGAAGGTTCATCTTCGGGCACAATGGCTACACCGTTTTTCCATGAAAAACCCTTGTCGCTCACATCGGCATCCCAACCAACAACATAACCTTTTTTAAGCGCATGATCAATGGTACTCATCATTTCGTCAAGCGGTAGGTTAGTTACTTCGCTCCACATCCAGTTATCCGGAATTTCGAGTATAAAAGCTTCATGATAAGGATGATGTGTGTAAGAGCCTAGCTCGATATAATCTGCTGATTGAAATCCTGAGAATTCTGCAAAGCTTTTTGGAGAATAGCTTTTGCCGTCAAAAGTAAACTCATTGGGCACGCTGCCCAAGTATGTATCGAGCAGGCAATCGAAACCATTAAGCCACACAGGTGTTAGCTTTCTGTTTTTGTTCTTCATTACTGCACTGGTATAGGCTTCAAAAACGGCATCCATTTCACCATGAATATGCTTGCTTTCACCAATAACCATTCCTGAATAGTCCTTTTCAGGAATCATCCCAAATTGTTCTGCTACACCAAGTACATCACTGAATCCGCCTCCGGGGCCCATGTTTAGGTTGCCATGCAACCGAACCAGCTTTTCTGCTTTGTTGTAGTAGGCATATCTTACGTTAAACATTTCAGAAAGGTCAAGTTCTAAGTTTTTTATTCGTAAAATTTCAGCTTCTACGAATGCTGTTCCGGCAAAGCTCCAGCACGTTCCCGACCGATCCTGGCTTTTTACTTCGGTGTGTGGTACTTCGGTGAGCATTTCAAACTGATAGACCTTCTCGTTGTCTTTGTTGTCTTGTGCCTGAATGCTAAAGAAAGCTAACAGAAGCACAGTGAAAATGATAATTTTTTTCATCCTGAAGAAGTTTTGGTTTATAACAATGGGATTTTCCCGTTTTTTTTTCAGCCCAAAGTTAGGGTTTTCCATATTTGATACAAAATGGGAAAGTAACCGGCTGGTTTTGGATGGGAAAGGGTTTAAATAAAAAACAGCGCAACACCAAAAACACTTACCAAAGCACCGATATAGTCAAGCATACCAACTTTCTGTTTGAAGAAGATAGCGGCTGGAGGGATGATCAGAATTGGTACGATGGCCATCAGGGTAGCTGCAATTCCGGTTGAGGTGTATTGAATGGCTACCAGCGAAAAGGAAACACCAAGAAACGGCCCAAAAAATGAGCCTGAAGTAATGCCCCACAAGGCTTTGGTGTTTTTGAATGCCAAGACAATAAGTGGTATTTTACCCCAAAAAAGAATGATCAGCGCAAAACCTATAAAACCTGCAATAATCCTTATTTGTGTTGAAGCAAAAGCGTCGTAATCCTGCATGCCGTATTTGCTGAGTACCAAGCCTCCCGCTTGACCCAACACGCCGAGGAAGGCGTAAAATAATCCTTTGATGGGATATTTAAGCTGAATTTTTTTTCCTTTTTCACGACTGAAAATAGTGATGGCGATGCCGCTAACAGTAAGCGTCATGCCGGCCAGATGCATCCAGCTCATGCGTTCGTTTAAAAAGAAAAAACCAAGCAAAGCGGTAACTGGTGGCACAAAAGTCATAATCAGCATGGCGATTCGTGAGCTGATCAGGCGGTAGCTATGAAAAAGAAAATAATCTCCGAACACAAAACCTACCAATCCCGACAAACTCAACCAGATCCATTGATGACTTCCGGCATCTGAGGGCATGGGCAAACCTCTGAAAACAAGACCAAAAATGCTCAGAAATACCAAAGCAAAGGCCAGGCGAATGATGTTAACGGCCAATGAACCAACGCGTTTGCTGGCCATTTCGAACGAGAGTGCAGTGATGGTCCAAAAAACAGCAACCAGTAAAGCAGCTAATTCACCCGGATATTGTTGCATTAGTTTTAGGTAGTTTTAGATAAGCGGGCAAAGGTATTTTAAAAAGCGTTTGGTGCTATTTTCGAATTGTAAATAAGGCAATCACACTGTAAATTTCGAGACGGCCAAGCAGCATATTGAGGCTCAAAATAAATTTTGCCAGATTAGGCAAGCCGTCAAAATTGCCCATAGAACTCACGTTTCCAAAGCCTGGGCCAACATTTCCGAGGGTTGCAATGGAAGCCGAAAAGGCGGTTGTTAAATCAATATCCATCGTTGTAAGCAGCAAGGTTGTGATAAAGAAGGTGAAAACATAAAGCACAACAAAGAGCATAGTTTGGCGCTCCAGACTGTCACTTATCGTTCTGTTTTCCATTTTAATAGCAAAAACGCCTGCCGGATGCTTGATGAGCTGGATCTGTTTTTTTACAGATTTGATAAAAAGATAAACCCGATCAAATTTCAATCCTCCTGAAGTTGATCCCGTCATAGCACATTGAATGGTAAAATAGATAATCACCATTTGTGTGAAAACAGGCCAGATGGCGGTGTCAACAGTAGCAAAACCTGTAGTTGTGCCAACAGAAATCACCTGAAATGAAGCAAAACGCAATGATTCGCTCCAGGTGTAAAAGTCGTTGATAAACAGTTTTAAAGCTACCAGGATTATTCCAAGAAACATGATCATAACATAGCTTCTCACCACTTTAGAACGGAAGATATTGTGGCGACTTCCGGTTATTGTTCCAAAAATTAAACCGAAATGAATGCCCGAAAGCAACATAAATACCATGATAATAACCTCGACCCAAACGTTTTCGAAATAGGCAATACTGCTGTTTTTGGTCGAAAATCCACCTGTTGCAATAGTGGCGAAGGCATGATTAATCCCATCGAACCAATTCATGCCGGCTAGTTTCAAAAGAAGGGTTTCGATAAGTGTTAAACCAACATATACTACAATAAGGATTTGAATGGTAGTTCTGGCTTTGTAATGAAAATTCGATTTTGAAAGCTCACTCATTTCCGTATTGAGCAGTGTAATTCTGGCATTACGGGCATGCGGCAGGATGAGCAATACAAAGATGATGATGCCTACACCACCAATCCAGTGTGTGGCACTACGCCAAAACAAAAGGCTTTTTGGCAAGGCTTCGATATCGTTTAAGATTGTTGATCCGGTAGTGGTATAGCCCGAAACGCTCTCGAACCAGGCATCAATCAGGTTAAACTCGCCGCCCCACATCAGGTAGGGTAACATTCCTATCACGCAGGTGATTACCCAGCCCGAAACAACAACCGTAATTCCTTCGGCAAAAGATAAAGCTTCGTGCTTGCCGGAAAAAACCATCGGGAAAAGCCCAAAAATGATGCAAATCAAAGTGGTGAACAACAAAGGAATCAAGGATGATTCCTGATTGTTGTAGGCTATTACCAGCGCAATAAAAAGAAAGGCCGCATTAAAGAGCAAAACGACTCCTAAAATCTTAAAAATAACCTCGAGTCTCATGTTGATGTAGGTTTATCGGGTATCATTTTTTCGGGCGATACGCTTCAGCATATCATTGATTTCTACTTCTAGTTGAAAGATCTCATCTTTGCTTTTATTTTTGGAATGCACCTGATAATCGCCTGGATTAAACCTTTTGATGGCTTTGGTTAGCTCTTTAACAGGAGAAATGAACTGCTGATTGAGGTAAAAATTCAACAAAAGCGAAAATACAATTGCGCCAATAAGCGATATGATTCCTGGCATTACAGCACGATGGCCGTTGTCTCTCAGTATGGTTGCCTCTTCATAAAGGCTTTCCTGATTGATGGTCATCAGCTGGTTAATGGTTTTTTTAAGCTGAATAAATTCCTGATGAGCATTGTTTTGATACCAATCGATGTTGCCCTCTTTAAAAGTATCAACAATGGGTCTGGCCCATTTTTCTTTGTATTGCAGGTATTTACTTTCGATATCAGCAATTAATTCGGCTTCATTTTCTTCAGTGATGTTGTTTTTCGCAACAGTGTAGGCTTTCATAAACAACTTATCCGATTCGCGTAAGATTGTTCTTCCTTCTTCCCATTCGCCGAGCAGCAGTAATAAAATTCCGCTATCTTCTCGCTCGAGTGCTTCCAGCATGGTTTTTGATGCCTCGATCGATTTGTAATTATTCTCAAGAATCGTGGTAAATGAAGTGCTCAATTTCATGAATTCCAGAATCGAAACTGACCCGGCAACGATAAGCAAGCTAACCAGCAACATAAAACCGGCTAACAATTTGGTTTTTAGTTTAAATGCCATTTTTTATCTTCTCTATAAGATTGTAAAAGTAGAAAGTAATTGTTGTCAGTTACAATTTCTCCCCTAAAATAATATAGGAAATTTCCGAAAACGATATAAAAAAAAGCAGCACGGTTTAAAATGCTGCTTTTTATAGGTGTCCAAACAATGGATTTACAAAACAAATTTAATTCCCTGCGCAAAGGGAAGCTCATCGCTAAAATTGATTGTATTGGTTTGTCGGCGCATATAAGTTTTCCAGGCATCCGAGCCGGATTCACGCCCGCCGCCTGTGTCTTTTTCGCCTCCAAAAGCTCCACCAATTTCTGCCCCGGAAGTACCGATATTTACGTTGGCAATGCCGCAATCGGATCCTTCATGGGATAAGAACCTTTCGGTTTCGCGCATATCTGTGCTGAAAATCGCAGACGATAAGCCTTGTGGCACACCATTATGCAGCGCAATCGCTTCATCAATTGTTTTGTATTTCATCAGATACAAGATGGGAGCAAAGGTCTCTTCCTGAACGATATGATAGTGATTTTCGGCTTCAGCCAAAACAGGAACTACATAGCATCCTGATTCATAGCCTTTTCCTTCGAGCACTTCGCCTCCATAAATAATTTTTCCGCCTTCGCTAACGATTTGTTCCAGCGCATATTTAAAAGCTTCAACCGAACCTTTGTCGATCAGAGGCCCCACCAGTACATCCGGATCGAGCGGACAGCCAATGCGAATCTGGCTATAGGCATTTTTTAGCTTTTCGACAAAGCCATCATAAATGGATTCGTGGATGATCAAGCGTCGGGTTGAGGTGCAGCGTTGTCCGGCTGTGCCCACCGCACCAAACACAGTAGCACGCAAAGCCATATCCTGATCGGCTTTTTCGGAGATAACGATGGCATTGTTACCGCCAAGTTCAAGCAATGTTCTTCCCAGTCGTTCGCCGACAATACGGCCAACTCGACGGCCAACAGCAGTGCTGCCGGTGCACGAAATCAGTGGAACGCGTTTATCCGAAAGGAAGTTGTCGCCAATATGTTTTGAGCTACCAATGATCAGGTTGGTAACGCCTTCGGGCACTTCGTTGCGTTTGAGCACATCGGCAATGATATTATGGATGGCTACAGCGCAAAGTGGCACTTTTGACGAAGGTTTCCAGAGTACAACATTGCCGGTAACCAGCGCTATCATGGCATTCCAGGCCCAAACGGCAACAGGAAAGTTAAAGGCAGTAATCACGCCAACAACACCCAGCGGATGATACTGGTCGTACATGCGATGGCGTTCACGTTCGCTGTGCATGGTGTAGCCGTAGAGCTGACGCGAAATGCCGAGCGAAAAATCAGCAATGTCAATCATTTCCTGTACTTCGCCGAGGCCTTCCTGATAGATTTTTCCCATTTCGTAGCTCACCAGCCTTCCGAGGTCTTCCTTATGACGCCGAAATTCAAGACCCATCTGCCTGACGATTTCCCCCCTTTTAGGAGCGGGAACCATGCGCCAGTATTTGAAAGCTTCCTGAGCTTTCTCCATTATGGTTTGATAATCATCCCAGGTACCTTGCCTTACGCTGGCAATCAACTCGCCATCGCAGGAGGCATAGCTGTCGAGTTGTTCTCCGGATGTTTCAATCCACTCGGCACCTGTGCTGGCTCCATGGTTTATTGCTTTGATACCCAGCCTTTCGAGAGCTGGCTTGATGTCGCATGTCGGACAAATCTGTTTCATAGTTTTTGTTTTTATAGATTTTCTTTTATAGTTACTAAGGGTTTAATTCTTTCAGGAAGCATTTTTTTTGTGTTGATAATTGCCGGAATCAGCGCGCGCTGACCAGCGGATTCGATTATTCTTGTTCCTTGTTCAGGATCAAGCAGATATGCCACAAAGTCCCAGGCAGCTTGATTGGATGGACTTTCATCTAAAACGGTAATACCATAAACAATGGCTTCTCCGCGAATCAATAAACTATCTGCCGGACTACTGCCTCTTACTTT
>JAGYNM010000041.1 GCA_018399335.1 Bacteroidales bacterium
AAAGCGGTTTTTAGTAAGGCCAGCGAAATGGATTAGGAAAGAAGAAAAATACTTGTCCTATCCTGATGGGATTGTTGTTTTAAGTGACCATTTTAAATCTCAACTTGTTGAAAAATATGCAGTATTATCTCCTAAACCATTCCTGGTTTATCCTAATGTGGTCAATATTGATCAACTTTTATCATACGAAACGACTTCCGGTGAATTTCAAGGTGTAAAAAGTAAAATTTTACTTTATTTTGGTGTCGTAGGAAAAAGGCGCGGAATAGAGGTATCCATTGAAGCAGTGAGGGATTTGGTAAACAGAAATTATGACTTAAAATTGGTGTTAATTGGACCAATAGACAAAGCTGAAAAAACCGAGATGCATTCTCTTTTTAATCAGGAAGACGTTAAAAAGTTCTTGATTCATTATCCCTGGAAAGATATTTCTGAAATTCCTAAATTTATTAGCGCCAGTTATTTATGTCTATCACCAATTGTAAAAAACGAACAACATGAATCTGGTGTAGCCAATAAAATTTTTCAATATATGCTATTTGAAAAACCCATCATTGTTTCGGATTGTCAGCCTCAGGTCGAAATTATTCAAAAGCATAAGTGCGGATTAGCTTTTAAAAGTGGTGATTCAAATGATTTAGCCTCAAAAATAGAAAGTCTTGTAAATAATCAAGAGCTTGCTCAAAAAATGGGGAAAAACGGAAAAAACGCAGTTGTTTCAACTTATAACACAACTTCTTACAGGAAAGCTTTCAAAGTCTTTTATAATGAAGTGACACAAAAAAGTAAACTTCAATTTTAACCAAGGCAAAATAACCCATGGGAATTATCAAAACGCAAAGCATTGCCGGCACAATTTTATCCTATTTCGGGGTTATTTTAGGATTTGTAACCACTGCCTTGCTTTTCCCGGAAATATTATCGAAGGCCGAAATTGGTTTACTTCGCTTACTTGTTTCCGTATCATTGCTTTTTGCACAGTTTTCTGGTTTGGGATTTAATGCGGTTACCCTGCGTAATTTCCCATATTTCAGAAGCCCGGAAAATAATCACCATGGATTTCTGAAACTGGCACTACTCATAAATTTAGCTGGATTTTTAATTGCCATGATCGTTTTTTTCTCGATCAAACCATGGATAATCAATCAAAATATAGAAAAATCAGCCCTATTTGTTGAGTATTTTAATTACCTGATACCGCTGATTTTTTTTACAACATTTTTTAACGCACTCGATAGCTACTATCGTGCAATTTATAATGCCGTAAAGGGATCGCTCTATAAAGAAGTCTGGCAACGTATTTTTATTATGCTTTCGGTTGTGCTGTATTATTTTGATTTCATAACCTTTGACCAGCTGGTTTTACTTTATGTAGTCTCCATAAGCCTGCCAACCTTGCTTATTGCATGGTCTATTTATCGAAGCGGACAATTTGTTTTCGGAAACTTCAGGGGTTTCATCACCAAAGAAATGGCACGTAATATGCGTTCGGTTGCAATTTTTGGTGTTGCAACCAGCTTTTCGGGCATCCTCATTCTAAATATCGATGTGGTGATGATAAATGATATGTTAGGGTTAGCAGACACAGGGATTTACTCTACAACTTTTTATTTTGGCACCTTGATTCTGATTCCTTCACGCTCAGTCATTAAAATTGCAGTGATCGTAATTGCAGATGGTTGGAAATCAAACGACACGAAAAAGATCATGGAAATTTATGATAAAAGTAACCGTACACTTTCAGCCATCGGTCTTTTATTATTTTTAGGTCTAATGCTTAACCTCGATCAGGTTTTTGATATTCTGGGTTCCGATTTTGAGGCTGGACGTATGGTTATCGTATTTATCGGACTGGCTAATCTGATTGAAATGTTTACCAGCGTTTCTCAGTATATCATCAGCAATTCAAAACAATACAGGGTAATTACCTGGTTTTTATTAATTTTTGCCGGATTGCTCATTATAACCAATTTGATTTTTATACCACTTTACGGACTTGTAGGAGCTGCAATTGCTTCTATGATTGCCAGGTTTATTTATAATCTAATCTCCTGGGGATATGTATATTACAAATTCAAAATGCAGCCCTTCACGTGGAATTATTTGATCTTGATAAGTATTGGTTTTGTTGCTTTTTTACTAGCTTCGTTAGTTCCCACCTTTAATTGGTATGTTTGGGAAGTGATAGTTCAAAGCAGCGTTTTTACTTTGCTTTTTATAGGAATGTTATATGTCTCGGGCTTTTCAGAAGACATAAACCAAACCATCAACAGCACTTTAAAATTAATTAAGCTAAAAAAATAACTGTAAATTCGCAGAACAACAGCAGAATTATAAAGCACAATGGGAAACAATAAACATAAATCGAACATCATTTTTATTGGCAGCGGCGCCATTGCCACAGCTCTGGGTAACATATTGGCTGCAGATGAAGATCTGGATGTTTGTCTCCTTTCTATCGAGCAGGATGTAGTTGATGATATCAATCAAAACCATATCAATTTCCGGCATTTTCCTGCCACACAACTGCATCCCTATCTGAGTGCAAGTATGGATGTAAATATCCTCAAAAATGCCGATCTTATTTTTTTAGCCATACCTTCAACAACGATTGTAAATTACCTAAAAACCAACAAGGATCTGATCTCTGCATCAACACCACTAATCAACTTGGCAAAAGGATTTGGCAATGATTTCCAGCTTATTCCGGATTGCATTTCCGAGCTGATGCCCAATCCGGTAGGATGCCTGAAAGGACCATCATTTGCACGCGAAATAATCAATCGCCAGCCAACTGCATTTACAATTGCTGCCACTGATTCGAATATTCATGATATTCTCCAGGAAATTTTTTCAGGGACAACAATTCATCTGGATTACTCCAACGACCTTCATGGAGTGGAATATGCCAGTATTTTAAAAAATATTTATGCCATTATTATTGGGATTGTTGACGCAAATTTTGACTCTCCTAATTTGAGGTCGCTGGTGCTTTCGAAGGCTATCAACGAAATGCGACAACTGATCAAAACATTTGGCGGACAGGAAGAAACAATTTTTAAATATTGTGGATTTGGAGATTTTTCACTTACTGCTTTGAACGACCTCAGCAGGAATCGTACTTTGGGTCTTTTGATTGGAAAAGGTTTCTTTTCGCAGGATATTTCAGAGAAAGTAGTTCTGGAAGGAAGAATTGCTGTTCAGGTATTTTACGAAGAACTTGAAAAACGACAACTGACCGGCCTCAACTATCCGCTAATGTCAGAGCTTTACAAGGTATTTAATACTGATTATGATATCGGAAAATTCGTAAACAATATCCTTAACGATTAATCAACCGATCAAACTGATTGGCCATTTCCCGCGTAAGTTCTTGTCTGGAATACTGTTGAACGCTTCCGAAAGTTGAGGTTAAATTGCTGTCGCGATAGCATTTATAATAATCCCAAATGTATTTTTTGAGTTGTTTCTCCTCCTCAAAATCAACCATCACACCTGCTCCGGTTTTGGATAATATCTGGGATGCATCTCCATTTTGTGGTCCAATTCCCAAAATCGGTCTTCCGGCTCCCATATATTCAAATAGCTTTCCGGTGAGTATCAGATGTGCATTGGGTGTACGATTGATCAACAACAATAACACCTGAGCGCGCATCTGCTCCTTAACCACCTCATCATGAGGCAAATATGATTGTATTTGAACTTTTTCGAGAAGCTGAAATTCCTTCAAGGATTCTCTTACATACACATCGATATTCCCAATTAGTTTGATCTTTAAAGAACCCGAAAAACCAGCGTCCTCTTCACATAACTCTTTTAATACTTTCCATAAATTCAGTGGGTTACGTGTTTTTACAAGTGCCCCAATATGGGCCAAACTAAAATCATTATCTGGTTTTATTTCTTCTGATTTTTCGAAATCAGAACTATCAAATCCATTCGGAATCACGCTGTAATCCCGTTTGTGGATAATATTGAATTCCCTTTGCATTCCCGGACTCACAACAGTAACAGCATCAGCATTTTGTAATACCTTTAACTCCAGCTGATGATGTTTCTTGTCGGCTCGTTTTCCCAACATCAAATCTTGATAGTAATCAATATTTGTCCAGGGATCCCTAAAATCAGCCAGCCAGTGAATTCCAGTTTGTTCCTTCAACTGCATAGCAATCAGATGCATGCTATGTGGAGGGCCAGTTGAAACAATTAAATCAACTTTGTTTTCACTGAGCCAACTTTTTAAAAACCTCACTGATGGCTTAATCCAAAAACGTCGTGCATCCGGAATAAACACATTTCCTCTGATCCAGATACTGAGCTTTTCAGTAAAGCCAGGCTTTTTCCTTTCCGAAAGAAATGCCGTTTGAATGCGTTCATCACTTTTCCGACCCGTAAAGGCTTTGTACCATCGATAAGGCTCCCAAACCTTAATTTTAAGCACTTCTATCCCGGCCGGAATTTCATTTACAAGACTTTGATCCAACTGCGGCGACTCCGGATTTTCAGGAGTATAAATAACTGGTTCCCAGCCAAAATGCCGCAAATACTTCACAAATTTAAGCCAGCGCTGAACCCCTCCTCCACCTGAGGGCGGCCAATAATAAGTGATGATTAGCACCTTTTTCATGCCGGTCAGGCCTCCGCCTTTTTCCGTTTCAGCAAAACATTGATCAAAATCCCAAGTGCGAATAAGATCAGCAGCAACGAACTGGCAAGGCTAACTTTTTCTCCAACTGCCCAAACCATTGGCTCGTAACGCATTTCAAGCTCATGACTGCCAGCCGGAATTAAAGCTGCCCGTAGTATATAGTTGGCTCTTATTAAATCTTGCTTCTCACCATCCACATACAAATTCCAACCTTTTGTTGTCCATATCTCTGAGAATACAACCAGCTGATTTTGAATTGAATTAAACTCATAATTCAATTTATTGGGAGCATATTGTGTAAGCCTGATCGTTGCCGTTGAATCAACCAGAGGGTTAAAATCATTCAGCATCTCCCGAAATTCGTCATGCAAAACAGCCGTTTTTTGCAGATTTAAAACTTCCAGTGCATCTATCTCATCGTTTGGCGTTTGCACCCATTCAATATTTTCAGCAAACCAGGCATCGCCAAAAGCAAAAGTGTTTTGTAAAGGCGCAGAAGTTGGACTAAAAATGAAATAGCGGGTATTTAACATATTCAGCACTTGCTGATTAGCCAGTACTGCATTGATTGATTGCAGATTAGGATTATCATTAAAAACCGATGATACGGCCTGAATCTCTGCTTGAAGATAATGATCAATAATATCCTGATAGCGCTGCAGTTTGGCTCCATGATAACCCCCTATTGCATGATGAAAATAGCTTGTACTGGCATCGTTGAAGGTATTTTTGGTAAGATCCAGCACCCTGAAATTCGGATCATTATCTTTCAGTATTTCTTTGTCGGCCTGTGTAAGCTGGAATGGATTTTCAACCTTGCGTTTTGCTACAAAATTGTCATTACCAAGGTAACGCTGCGCAACTGGAACCATATCTATCAAAATTAAAAGCGTTATTGCTGCAGTTAGCCAGTAAGCCTTAATTTTATTCAGGCTATATAGATACAAAACTGCAGCTGCAAGCGTGATAAAAAAGAAACTTCGCAAGGCATCAGTTTTAAAAATTGACACCCGCACCGCTTCCAGTTGGCTCAAAAAAAGATCAATCTGGGATGCATCTCCGGGATTCGACTGTCTGATTCGGTTAAACTGCTCCAACTCGAACTGACTAAAAAAACTAAAAAATGTTGTTGGCAAGAGATAAAATACGAGTGCAAATCCACCTGTCAGGCCATAAGCAACCCAAAAGTATTTACGTTTTTCGCTGAGCTGCTGCGGATTGCGATAAATTTGATACAACCCAAGAAAACCTAAAAGTGGAATTGTAAGTTCAGCAATAACCAGCGTCATCGAAACCGCCCTGAATTTGTTGTATCCAGGAATATAATCAAGGAAAAAATCAGTAAATGGCATAAAATTTTTGCCCCAGCTAAGTAAAATCGATAACACCGTTGCTGTCAGCAATATCCATTTATATTTCCCTTTCACAAAGAAAAGCCCCAGCACAAACAAAAACACAACAATTGCCCCCACATAAACCGGTCCGCTTGTTCCGGGTTGGTCACCCCAATAGGCGTTTTGCTGGGCCAGTGCTTGCCGCATTCCACGATCGGCGGCATCCAATGCAGGATGATTTTGACCAATCATTGCCGTTGCACCGCCCTTAGCATTCGGAATCAATAACGACCAGGTTTCACCCACTCCGTAACTCCAATGCGTAATATACGATCTGTCAAGCCCCTTGGTCTGATCTTCAATATTTTTGGTAAGCACAGGCTTTCCGCGCATCGACTCTTTGCCATAATCATAAGTGGCATAAAGATTTGTACTGTGTGTGAGCACTGCTAATATAGCTCCGACAATCAAAAATCCACTTGCTTTCAAAAAGTTAGGCAATGTTTTATAGCGAATGGCATCAATCAGTTGTACCAGTCCCAGAATAACAACAATGAGCAACAAATAATAGGTAATCTGCAAATGCCCCGCCTCAATTTGCAGGGCTAGTGCGATGGCAGCAAGCAAGCCCCCCCAAAGATGTTTTCCTCTGTAGGCCAGCACAATACCAGCGATCACAGGAGCCATATAGCCAATGGCATAAGCCTTTGAGGTGTGTCCTGCTCCCAGAATGATGAAAAAATAAGATGAAAACGCAAATGCTATAGCTCCGGCCATACTTAGCCAGGGATCGACACGCATTACAAGCAGCAATACAAAAAAACCAAGCATATACACAAAAACAGCATTTGCCGGATAAGGTAACCAAAGCTGAATTACTTTCTTTACGTAACGCATCAGGTTATTCCCATAAATCACCGAAATTTGCCATGCAGGCATACCACCAAACATAGAATTCGTCCATAAAGGTTCTTCTCCGGTTTCTTTCCTGAAATCCACTATTTCTTTCGACATGCCTTTCCACATAGCTATATCATGCTGGTCAAGACGTTTGCCTTCGAGCAGAGGATTAAAGTAAGCAATGGTAATTACCAAGAAACTGAGTACAGCAGTGATTATAGCTATCCAGAATTTGGTTGTTTTAGGTGTGTTATTATTCATTTTCTGGTTTATTATTTTCCTTTATTTCTTCAAAATCAACATATTCCCCAATATTGGGATCAACTCTTGGATGATCCTGTCCGGGCATTTTTACTTTGATTTCGCCTTCCTTTGTCTTCTGATCAGGCTGCTGCTGGTCATGCATTTTTTGTTGCATTTTCTTGATATAGCGACCTAATAACCAAGGTAATCCATAACGAAAAAATAGTTTGAACAGATAAAAAATCAGGATAACCCAAAAAACAAAAAGCAAAAATTCTTCCATATAATGCAAAAGCTGGGCATTTATAACTGATGCGAAATTAGTCTTTTTTGCAGAAAAGTTCAGAGATCTACTGGAGAATAAAACCTAAAAAACTTAAAGATTCATGAAAAATCAGGCACAAAAAAACAGAAGGCGAATATTGCATCACCTTCTGCCTAAACCTTAAATAAATCAAGAAACAGCTGCTAACGAATTACATTTCGTCAGAAACCGTAAGTCTTTTTCTGCCTTTGGCTCTTCTGGCTTTTAAAACCTTGCGTCCGTTGGCAGTAGCCATTCTTTCTCTGAAGCCGTGTTTATTACGACGTTTTCTGTTTGATGGTTGAAAAGTACGTTTCATTGCTCAATTGAATTTTCAGGTATATGATTCGCCAACAGCTTCTGTTGCCGGATGGCTTGTTAATTACAATTTTGGGAGTGCAAAAATAGAAACTTTTTTTTGACTGACCAAGTCATTTGTCAAAAAAACGAAAAAATTACCGGAAGTCTGTTAAATTCCTTCCGGTAATAATCGTTATCTAAAAAAATGTTACTTTTTTGGTGCGTGTTTCAGGGTTTCTACCAAATATTCCCAAAAGAGTTTTACAGTATCGATTTCCACTTTCTCGTCAGGAGAATGCGGGTGACGAATTGTAGGTCCAAATGAAATCATATCCCAATTAGGATAAGCTGCACCCAGGATTCCACATTCCAGACCGGCATGGATTACCTTTACCTCAGGAACTCTTCCAAATTTATTGTTGTAAACATCCTTCATAGCATGCAGGATAGGAGAATCCACATTCGGCTTCCAGCCAGGATAATCACCTGATGAGTAGGCTTTGCCACCAGCTTTTTCGAAAACATCGCGAATTTGAGCAGCCAGCTTTTCTTTGTCGGCATCTACAGAGCTGCGCTGTAAAGTTCCAATTACAAATTGACCATCTACCATTTTAACAGTTGCAAGATTGGTAGAAGTTTCCACCACACCCTCCATATCTTTCGACATGGCAATTACACCATTTGGACATTTGGCAACTGCTTCAAAAAGGCTATTTTGTGTTTTCGCATCAACAACATTTTCAGGCAATTCGGCAGCTTCTGCTTTGATAGACAAACCTCCATCTGCTTCAGCAAACTCGTCTATGGCGATGGCTTCAAACTCAGTCGTAAACTGCTCAAAAAGTTCAGCATTTTTAGTAGGCACAACAACTGTTGCAAAAGCCTCACGCGGAATGGCATTACGAAGACTGCCTCCATCAATATGAGCCACACGCAAACCAACTTTATCGGCTGCCATAAGCATCAGGGTATTGATAATTTTATTGGCATTTCCGCGACCCAAATGAATATCCAAACCAGAGTGACCACCTTTAAGTCCTTTTACAACAATACGATAAGCTTTATGGTCAGCAGGTGTTGCTTCCAATGAATATTTAAACTCACCAGTTGAATCAACACCACCAGCACAGCCAATATACAGCTCGCCTTCGTCCTCAGAATCCATATTTAAAAGGATATCGCCTTTCAAAATACCGGGCTTCAACTCATTAGCGCCTGTCATGCCAGTTTCCTCATCAATGGTAAACAGGGCTTCGATTGGGCCATGCTCCAGATCAGTAGCTTCGAGAACCGTCATGGCTGCTGCTGCTCCAATTCCATTATCTGAACCGAGGGTTGTACCTTTTGCCTTTACCCAACCATCTTCGATATAAGTTTCGATCGGATCTTTTTCAAAGTCATGATCAGTTCCTTCATTTTTTTGAGGAACCATATCGAGGTGAGCCTGCAAGATGATACCTTTACGGTCTTCCATGCCAGGTGTGGCAGGTTTGCGGGCAATAACATTTCCTACTTCATCAACAATGGTTTCGAGACCCAGTTTTTCACAAAATTCCTTTGTGAAAGCAATGATTTTCTCTTCCTTTTTTGAGGGGCGTGGAATTTGCGTCAGGCTATGAAAATTTTTCCATATTCCTTTCGGTTCCAGATCCAAAATGCTACTCATAGTCGTATAAATTTAAGTGAATAATCTGTTTTGAGGGGCTAAATTACAACTATTTCCGGATAAAAGCATAGCGCAAGGCGAAGTTCCATGAAAACAAATACTCAGACCTTAATGTCAGGCAGCATTTTTGCATAATTCAGCTGAATTAGTTAATTTTACTGCAAAATCCACTAGAAATTATGCGTAAAAATATCCGCAGTCAATTACCTGTAAACATTAATTTGAACGTTAGGGGACTTTCGCAATCCTCCACTTTAGCGATCAACGAAAAAAGCCGTCAACTCATTCAGGAAGGACGTAAAGTATATAAATTTGGACTCGGACAATCACCTTTTCCGGTGCCAGAACCTGTTGTTGAGTCGCTGCGCAGGCATGCCCACGAAAAAGATTATCTTCCCGTAAGAGGCTTGCTGCAACTGCGCGAAGCTATTGCTGCCTTCAATAAGCGCACGCAGTTTATTGATTGCTCGCCCGACGACATCCTCATCGGTCCTGGTTCAAAAGAGTTGATATTCATTCTTCAGCTGGTTTATTACGGCGACTTAATCATTCCAACGCCTTCATGGGTTTCTTATTTTCCGCAGGCCAGAATCATTGGCCGCCATGTGCAATGGGTGCCAACAAGCGCCGAAGAACACTATCGCTTATCACCCGAAAAACTCGATATGATATGCCGCTCGGATCCTAACAGGCCCCGAATTGTGATTTTGAATTATCCCAGTAATCCAACCGGCTGCACCTATCCCACAGAAAAGCTTAAAGAACTGGCTGCCGTGGCCCGAAAATATAAGATTGTACTGGTATCTGACGAAATATATGGCATGATCCATCATCATGGGCAACATGTTTCTATTGCACGTTTTTATCCTGAAGGAACCATTATCAGCAGTGGATTGAGCAAATGGTGCGGCGCCGGAGGCTGGCGATTAGGTACTTTTTCGTTTCCACCACAATTGTATTGGTTGCGCGAAGCTATGGCTACAGTGGCCAGTGAAACCTACACATCAACCTCTGCTCCAATTCAATACGCTGCTGTAACAGCATTTGAAGGCGGCGAATATATTGATCAGTATCTGGACGATTCGAGGCGGATTTTACGTTATATGGCCAAAATCATCAGGCAAAAGCTGGCAGCCGTGTCTATCACCACGCCACAGGTAAACGGCGGTTTTTACCTTTATCCCGATTTCAGTCATTACCGCGAAAAGCTCAAATCGCATAATATTGTTACATCTGCTGAATTATGCGACAGCATTCTGGAAGAAACAGGAGTTGCCTTACTTCCCGGAATTGACTTCGGCCATCAACCGGATGAATTGGTTGCTCGTCTGGCTTACGTTGATTTTGATGGAAGGCTGGCACTGGAAAAATTATCTGCCTATCGGGATAAAAAACTTCAGGAATCTTATTTAAGCGAGTACTGTCCGTCAATTTGGGAAGGCACTAAAGCCTTATGTGATTGGTTTACTGAATTATAATCACAATATTCTTTATAAAGATGAATACTACTTTCAGATTTCTAAATTGGAGTGGTGGCAAAGATGCTGCACTTGCCTTATGGGTTCTTCAAAAGAACGGCATCGAAGTAAATGCTTTACTCACAACTTTTAACGAACAAAGCAAGACTATTCCTTTGCATGAAATTCCAATTAATCTGATTGAAGCACAAGCCAACGCTTTAGGTTTGCCACTAATCAAAATTGGATTGCCAACGAATTGTAGCAATGAAACTTACAATAATATCATGCTGTCGGAGCTTGGCAATTTAGCGCCTGATCAACATAAAGTTGCAGTTTTTGGCGATATTTTTCTTGAAGATGTCCGCGCCTATCGCGAACAACAACTTAATAAGCTGGGCATTGAATCAGCTTTTCCGCTTTGGCAAAACAATACAAAAGAGCTTGCAGAAACTTTTATCAAACAAGGATTCAAGGCTATGATTTGCAGTGCAAATGCTAAAATGTTTGCCGAAAATATCATTGGGAAAATCTATGACAAGCAATTTTTAGCTTCACTCACACCAGATATTGATCCCTGTGGCGAAAATGGCGAGTTTCATAGTTTTGTTTTTGATGGGCCAATATTTGAAAAACCAATAGCTTTTCCTGAAATACAAGACGTCAAATCAATGGATTACGGCGATCCCAAATCCAATTTTCAGCAAGGTTTTTACTATGCTGGTTTTTAATTTTGTTTACCTGAATACAACATCCTTAATCACTTCTTTGCCTACCTCCTGATTTAGGTTTTTAATAATCAGGCTTTTGGCATAAGAAAGTTCCTGCCGCAAAGCATCAGAATCCAGTTTCACGAAAAGCACCTGTTTCTCAACATGCAAGTCCAGCGTTTTCTTTTGAATGGTGGGGCCTACCACTTTAGGCCAGCTATTAATCAGTCTTACCTCATCAAGGCGTGGCTCCCAGCCATAAACCCGCAATAACTGCCGGATAACATCTCCCAAAGGTTCTTCATTATTCGTTGACATAAAATCAGATTTTAGGATGAGGTATTTTGAGAAATTATTCCGGCATTTACTTCAAAAATGCGGTGATCTATCTGACTTTCCTCAAAGAGTTTATCTACCCTTTGCTGCTGGGTATCAGTTAGAAAAACCTGCCCAAAGTGATCTTCACCTACAAGCCTGATTAGCTGCTTAACACGCTGATCATCAAGCTTATCAAAAATATCATCCAAAAGCAAAATTGGTTTGTAACCCATTTTTTTATGGGTAAAATCGTACTGTGCCAGACGTATGGCAATTACAAAAGACTTTTGCTGGCCTTGCGACCCAAATTTCTTTACTGGAAAAGTATTCATCAAAAGCGCCAAATCATCTTTGTGCGGGCCCACTGTAGTAAAACGAGCCGATCGATCGCGTTGTAAATTTTGATCGAGTAAATCCTGCAATGCACTTTCATGCAGATTAGATTCATATTGGATAAACACCTTTTCGTTTCCTCCCGAAACAAGGCCATAATAATGCTGAAAAATATCCTGAAAGTCGTTCAAAAATTCCATCCGGTGCTGATGGATAATTGTGGCTGGTTGAACCATTTGAGCTTCCCATAAACTCAAAAGCTCTCTGTCGAAACGCTTTTGTTCTGCAAATTGCTTCAGTAGCGCATTCCGCTGCCCGAGTGCCTTGTTGTATTTAATTAAAGCATCGAGGTAAACAGGATTAAATTGGGCAATCACACCGTCAATAAATTTCCGGCGCAATTCGCTGCCATCATTAATCAAATCACGATCATAGGGCGAAATCATTACCAGGGGAATTTTTCCAATGTGATCGGCCAGGCGATCATAGGTCTTCTTATTCCATTGAAAAAGCTTTTTATGCCTGCGCTTTTGAATGCAGCTCACCTGATCGGTTTCCATCCCGGGACGCTGATAAAAGCCATGAACAGTAAAAAAATCATCTTCATGCCGAATATTTTGCTGATCATTCGCATTGAAATAACTTTTGCAAAAGGACAAATAATAAATGGCATCAAGAATATTTGTTTTTCCGGCACCATTGCGCCCGACAAAACAATTAATCTTTTCGGAGAACTGCATTTCGGCAGCCTCATAATTTTTAAAACTTACAAGTTTGAGGGTTTGCAGGTGCATAAAAAGTTCGTATTCCTGCAAAAATACAAGCTATTGCCAGAATAAAGAAATCTAATTTACAAAGTCGCTCAGGCGGGTAACAATGCTGATGTAATTTGGCGAACCCACTGCATGGTAAGTTGATCGGGAATAATTGATCTGAAACTTGGAAATCCGAATTCCGAGTCCCCATGAAAATCCAACCATTCCCAACTTATCCGGAATTTTCATTTCCTGACGGCGCTTGTAATTGTAGCTTCCGCGCAAAACCAATCCTTTGCCGATATAAAACTCGCCACCAATAATGATATGTCGCAGCAATTGATCTCCAAAGTTTGCCAGGCCATCTTTCTCCTGTAATTCACCAGTTATTGGATCAATATTCCCATCCAGATCGATAGGATCATCATAAGTAAGATCCCATTTTTGCAAATTATCATACACGACCATAAATCTAAATGGTACATGTTCAAGACGTTTCGAAACTCCAAACTGCATAGTAAAGGGAAGACTTGCATCAGCATCATCAAAAAGCGATGAAAGTTCTGTTCCAATATTTCGGGCTGTCAGACTGAGCAGCCAGCCGCTTTTGGTTTTGTAGTTTGCCCCCACATCCACTGCCATGGCAAAAGCATTATAGGTTTCGTATTGTCTGCCCAAAAATTTAGCGTTGGCACCAATACTAAAGTTCGAATCCAACTGACGTCCCCAGCCCAACGTAAAAGCATAATCTGCAGCTGAAAAACTTCCTTCGGTAAGGCCACCTTCATCGGCATAATCAAAGCTACCATAGTGATGGTACTGCAAACTGGCCAAAAAATTACCTGTTTTCTCAAAACTGCGGGCATACTGCAAACCTGCATAATTGATATCGGCAAAATAATCTACATAGGAAAGTGCGAGTTTACCGCTAGTTTCTGCTGAAATAAGCGCCGGATTATACAAACCCAACTGGATATCACCATCATCAATGGGTACAAGTGAACCTCCCAAAGCTGCAACTCTGGCAGCATTTGTTGAATTGACAAAGCTATAGGCACCCTGATCGGCCTGCTGTGCCTTTAACAGATTAAACTGAAAAGCTAAGGATATAATCAGGAAAAGTAAGGTTGTTTTTTTCACAATCTGAGCATTTCGTTTTGCAGCATTTACGCCATCTTAACGCACAAAAAACAGCTTTAGTATAACTATCTGTCAAAATCAGCGATCAATAACAATTTTAATATTTTCGGTATTTTTCCCATTAATTAAGAGGCTTACTACATAAAGCCCATTTTCTATTTCGGAAATATCCATGCGTCCAAAACGCTTATCAACAGGCATTTCATTAACCATTCTACCCTGCAAATCAGTCATTTGAAGAGCAATCGGAAGTTCCAAATCAGAGCGATCAATTTGATATTGGATAAAGTTTTTAGCAGGATTTGGGTAAAGCTTTAAAGCTTTTGATTCAGCATCAGGCTTGTTCACGCTAACCCAGTTAAGCCATTCATCATAAAGCACTTGCAACTCATCTATTGGCTCAACACCATAAGGAGTTTCTGCAACATTCAAATCCAGATACAAACTATCCGGATCGTTTTCAGGCTTCGCGACGCGCAAAAAAGCTGATAAAGAAGATACACCTTCAGGTGTGCAGCGCGAATCGGCACCCACGACATTTGCACCCTGCAAAGCCGCCATCAGCTTATCAGCTAGGGTTCCTGAAGTGTGAATAAAACGGGATTCCATCGAATCAATGATCTGCTGGCCCAGCAAAATATTTCCCTGAATGCTGTAATTTACACCTTCGTGATGACCTTTCCAGTCCATACAACTCGTTCCGGTAAAAGCCGCTGATCTTGCATTTCCCTCTTCATCAAAATCCACAATGCCGTATTGTCTGCGTTGAGGTTGATTTTGTACATCATTCTCAACCAACCAATCAATGATTTCAGCCGGTGAAAGCCCTTCGAGCATTTTGTTATGAGCATTGATCTGATTTGCCGAAATCCAGTAGGATTGCGTATGAATTGCACCGCGCCCGGGAATGATATCGCTGATAATTACAGCGCCGCCGGTAATAGCAGAATTGTCCAGACAGCTGGCACCGGCACTTCCGACTTCTCCGGTAATTGTGTCAACGGCAACAATAGAAAAGGTATCCTGAGCATTGATATTCAGAACTATACCAAGAAATAAAACAGTTGCAAAAAGTTTTAGTCTCATTATTTTGATGATTAGATTTTAGGCAAATATAAACGATTAGCTGTTAACCTTTAAATTCGGTGCAAATCAAACGCTTTTGTGAAAGGATAAAAAATCCCGCAAAAGATTTTTAAATCAAAAGCGGGATTGTAAGCGTTAATCAGCAATTGCTTAGTCTTGTTGCAATTTCTTGATCAGATTCAAGGCGCTTCCAGCTTTAAACCACGCGATTTGATTCTGATTATAAGTATGTTGCACTTCGAAGATAGCTGTTGAACCATCAGCATGATTCAATCTAATTTTTAGATTTTCGCCCGGAGCAAATTTTTCCATTCCAAGCACATCAATCCGATCATCTTCACGAATCAGTTCATAATCTTCTTTATTAACAAAAGTGAGTGCCAGCATACCTTGCTTCTTCAGGTTTGTCTCATGTATGCGGGCAAAGGATTTAACGAGCACCACTTTCACGCCCATAAAACGCGGCTCCATGGCAGCATGCTCACGCGATGAGCCTTCGCCGTAATTTTCGTCACCTACTACAATAGAACCAAATCCACTTTCTTTGTAGGATTGTGCAGCGTCGGGAACTTTATTCACCTCAGCAGTGATTTGATTTTTAACAGCATTGGTTTGCTCACCAAAATAATTCACAGCGCCGATAAGCATATTCTGGGAAATATTTTCAAGATGGCCTCTGTAGCGCAACCAGGGACCGGCCATTGAAATGTGATCTGTTGTACATTTTCCCTTGGCCTTGATCAGCAGGTACATACCTTTGATATCATTTCCATCCCAGGGAGCAAAAGGCTCGAGCAATTGCAAACGATCAGAGTCAGGTGCAACAACCACATCTACATTGCTTCCGTCTTTGGCAGGCTCCTGATAACCATTATCTTCAACTGCAAATCCGGCTGGCGGAAACTCTATTCCCTGAGGTTCATCCAGTTTTACCTTTTCTCCATTTTCATTTACCAGATAATCTGTCATCGGATTAAAGCTCAGCGTTCCTGCAATTGCGAATGCGGTTGTAATTTCAGGAGATGCCACAAAACCATGGGTATTTGGATTTCCGTCGTTACGTTTGGCAAAATTGCGGTTGAAGGAAGTCATGATAGAGTTTTTTTCACCCTTATCGGCATTATGGCGCGCCCACTGCCCGATGCAAGGTCCACATGCATTGGCCAAAACCACCCCGCCAATCTCTTCAAATGTTTTAAGATAGCCATCACGCTCAACGGTATAACGCACCATTTCTGAGCCCGGTGTAACTGTATATTCTGATCGCACTTTCAGGTTTTTATCTGTTGCCTGTTTGGCAATAGAAGCCGCACGCGAAATATCTTCGTAAGAAGAATTTGTGCATGAACCGATCAAACCAACCTCGAGCTTTTCGGGCCAGCCATTGGCTTTTACAGCTTCGGCAAATTTAGAAACAGGCGTAGCAAGATCGGGCGTGAATGGTCCATTGATATGTGGTTCAAGTTCTGAAAGATTGATCTCGATCAGCTGATCAAAATAATCATCAGGTTTGATATAAACTTCAGGATCGGCAGTAAGATGTTCAGCTATTTTATCAGCTTCTTCGGCTATTACAGCACGGCTTGTCCCTTTCAGGTACTCCGCCATTTTTTGATCGTATCCAAACAAGGAAGTCGTTGCTCCGATTTCAGCGCCCATATTACAGATCGTGCCTTTTCCGGTGCATGAAAGCGACTCAGCTCCTTCACCAAAATACTCCAGAATAGCTCCGGTACCGCCTTTAACAGTTAGTATTCCTGCTACTTTCAGAATAACATCTTTGGCAGAAGTCCAGCCACTCAATTTTCCGGTAAGTTTTACTCCAATCAACTTTGGAAACTTCAACTCCCAGGGCATGCCGGCCATCACATCCACAGCATCAGCACCGCCAACTCCAATGGCTACCATACCAAGGCCACCAGCATTTACGGTGTGTGAGTCGGTTCCAATCATCATTCCTCCGGGGAAAGCATAGTTTTCTAAAACTACCTGATGAATAATCCCTGCGCCCGGTTTCCAGAAGCCTATTCCGTATTTATTGGAAACACTGGCCAGAAAATCAAACACCTCTTTATTATTATCTTTCGCCGTTTTCAGATCTGCTTCGGCGCCCAGCTTGGCTTGAATAAGGTGATCGCAATGCACTGTGGAAGGTACAGCAGCTTTTGACTTGCCAGCCTGCATAAACTGAAGCAATGCCATTTGCGCTGTTGCATCCTGCATAGCCACCCGATCAGGGTTAAAATCAACATAGGCATTTCCACGCT